>JBBSIT010000059.1:0-12170 GCA_038231995.1 Acetobacterales bacterium
ACCGGGGCGGCCGCCGCGCCCCGCTCCCCCCCCCCGCCGCGGCCGGGCGTTCCGGACCTGCGGCCCCCCCGGCTGGTGGCCTGGGCGCAGCCGGGCGCCGGGCACACCGCCGCGGCGCTCGCCACGTTGCAGCCCCTGGTGGATGGCCCGCGCTATCGCGGCGTGTTCGCGCTGCATGCCGCGCTGATCGCCGACCAGGGCGGCCAGCTCGCGGAGGCCGCGACGCTGTATCGCACCGCGCAGGCCGAGTACGGCGGCCTGAACCTGCGGCTCGGGCAGATCCTGGCGAGCTGGCAGGCGCGGCAGTTCCGTGTCCCGGAAGCCCAGCGCACCGTGCGCGAGATGGTCGGGACCAACGGCGACCTCGCCATGGCGCTGCCCGCGCTCGAGGCGGATGTCGCCTCGCCCGCGGTGCCGAACGCCACCGCCGGCATCGCCGAGGTCTATCTGGCGATGGCGGCGACCGTGCGGCAGCAGAGCGCGCCCGAGATGGCGCAGGTGTTGCTGCGGCTCGCGCTGCAATTGCGCCCTGATTTCACGCCGGCCCGCCTGCTGATGACGGACATCCAGGACGCGGCGAAACGGCCTGCGGCAGCACTCGCCACGCTCGACGCCGTGCCGCCCGGCGATCCGCTCGCCGCCGTCGCCGGCCTGCGCCGCGCCGCATTGCTGCAGGGCGCCGGCCGCAATGACGAGGCGGCGGCGCTGCTGGAGACGCTGGCGCGGGAGCATCCGGACCGGCCGGAGCCGCTGACGCTGCTGGCGGCCGGGCTGCGGCGGCAGAGCCGGTTCGCCGAGGCGGCCGCGGTGTTCGACCGCGCCATCGCGCGCGTGCCGGAGCCGACCGCGGCGGATTGGCCGGTGTTCTACGAGCTCGCCGTCTCGCTCGATCGCGCCGGGCAGTGGGAGCGGGCGCAGGCCGAGTTCGAGCGGGCGCTGAAGCTCGCGCCGGAGCAGCCGCTGATCCTGAACTACCTCGCCTATTCCTGGACGGAGCGCGGCCAGAACCTGGACCGGGCACGCCAGATGCTGGAGCGGGCCGTTGCTATGCGGCCCGAGGACGGGTCGATCGTGGACAGCCTGGGCTGGGTGCTGCACCGTACCGGCGACGTGCCCGGCGCGTTGCGCAACCTCGAACGCGCCGTCGAGCTGCAGCCGGAGGACGCGACGATCAACGGCCATCTCGGCGACGCCTACCTCGCCGCCGGCCGCGCGCGGGAGGCGGAATTCCAGTGGCGCCGCGCGCTGAGCCGCAACCCCGAGCCGGATGAGGCGAAGCGCATCCAGGCGCAACTGAACGCTTTGTCTGCCAGCCCAGCGGCGCCTTAGTGCCTATCCCGGCAGGCCTTGGGTCGGTCCGGCGGGTCTTTTCCGCGCCGGGTGCGTCAGGGCCTTGCCCCGATGCGGAGGCATCGAGGCTGCGGTCCTTCCTGCCCGGCACGGAAAATCCCTCGCCGGCCCTCCGCCAATGCCCACCGGGATAGGCACTTAGCAGGTTGCGAGAGTCGGCGCCGGCCAAGGTCAACCTGTTCCTGCACGTGGTCGGGCGGCGCGGCGACGGATATCATCTGCTCGATAGTCTTGTGGTGTTCGCAGGCGCCGGCGACGTGCTGACCGGCGAGCCGGCGGCAGCGTTGACGCTGGAGCTGAATGGGCCGTTCGCGCCGGGTCTGCAGAGCGAGGCGGACAACCTGGTCCTGCGTGCGGGGCGCGCTTTGGCCACGGAGACGGGTGTTGCGGCAGGCGCGCGTCTGGTGCTGGACAAGCATTTGCCCATTGCGGGCGGCATCGGCGGCGGGTCGGCCGACGCCGCGGCTGCGCTTCGCCTGCTGGCGCGGATGTGGGGCGCGCCGGCCTCCGCGGTCGCCGCCGTCGCGGGCGAGCTCGGCGCGGACGTGCCGGCCTGCATCGCGAGCCGCCCGGCGCGGATGGGCGGCATCGGCGACCGGCTCGCGCCCGCACCCGTGTTGCCGCCGCTCGGCCTGCTGCTCGTCAACCCACGCCTGCCCGTCTCCACCCCCGAGGTGTTCAAGGCTCGTATGGGAGCATTCTCCGGCGAGGCCGTCTTGCCGCTTGGGTGGGGAAGCGCTGCGGCGCTGGCGGCGGATCTGGCACGGCTGTCGAACGACCTTGAGGCGCCAGCCATCGCACTTTGCCCCGCCATCGCGGACGTGCTCGCCTGGGTGCGCGCCCGTCCGGGATGCCTGCTGGCGCGCATGAGCGGCTCGGGAGCGACCTGCTTCGGCCTGTTCGAGGATGCAGCTTCGGCGCAGGCCGTGGCGGCCGATGCGCCGGACGCATGGTGGAGCTGGGGAGGCGGGTTGCACGAGGGTTGACCGAGAGGGCTTTACGCGCGGGCGGCGCCGGGCTTATGCACGCTCTGGCGCTAGCGCTGGGGCGTCGCCAAGCGGTAAGGCAGCGGACTTTGACTCCGCCATTCGGAGGTTCGAATCCTCCCGCCCCAACCAATCTTATTTTGCAGCACTCTCAGGAGTTTATGAGCACGCCGACCGGCTCTTGTGTATCAAGTGTGGACCACGCCCTGCCTCCATAAGGAGGGGTGTGCTTTGCCGACTTGGGGTCATCACGTTCAGCGCCGGAGCGGCATCTATCATTTCCGGCTGCGGAGTCCCGGCGACCTGCGGGGGACGCCTCGGGCTGACGGAGATCAGGCGCAGCCTCGGCACGGCTTGTCCGCTGGCGGCCAAGGTCCGGGCGGCTGCGGTCCAGGCTGCGGCGGCGCGGGCGTTGGAGGAGGTGCGCGCGATGCCGACTGAGGACGGTCGGGCCGCAACCGACATCCTCCGGAGCAGCCTCGCACTCGCGATGGAGATCATGGACATCGAAAGGCATGTTGCCGACAGCCGGCTGTGGATGGCGGAAATATGCGCGGCCTATGTGCCTGCCAACCCAGGGCTCTCCCGATCCGGTGACCTGACGGCTGAAGTCTTGTCCCGAGCGCGAGGGCGATTGCGTCCCATCTGCCAAGCAGAGACTGGGGGTGGCCGAAAACTTGATTGTCGCGGGATCGCGGGTGATGTCGCTTGAACCAAATCGACATTCCGTCGCATACTTGTTGGCTAGAGGGCAAAGGGGCACAGCATCCTGCCGCTTACAGCTCGGAAGGCAGCGTAGGTGAGCATAGGCATGTTTCTTCGGCTGATGCTTTCCGTGCTCTCCCTGGCCTCGATCGTGCTTCCGATGCGCGGAGCGCTGGCGCAAACCGGGCCCCGGGCGCCTGACACCATGGAAGCGCGCGTGCTGGCCTGCACGGCCTGTCACGGACCGCAGGGCCAGGGCACGAACAACGACTATTTCCCACGTCTTGCGGGCAAGCCTGCGGGCTACTTGTACAACCAGCTCGTCGCCTTCCGGGACGGCCGCCGGCGGTATCCGCCGATGAACTACCTGCTCGCATTCCTGCCCGATCCCTACTTGCAGAATATGGCGGACTACTATGCCGCCCAGCGCCCGCCTGGGCAGCCGCCCGGGGTCCCCATGGCCAGCGAGGACATGCTGGCGCATGGCCGCGCGCTGGTGACCGGCGGCGCCCCCGATCGCGGCGTTCCCGCATGCTCCGGGTGCCACGGACCGGCGCTGGTCGGCATGGAACCCGCCATCCCCGGCCTGGTGGGCCTCAAGGCGACCTATATCAGCGCCCAGCTCGGCGCGTGGCGGTACGGCACCCGCACGGCGGCGGCGCCCGACTGCATGCAGGTGGTCGCCAGCCTGCTGACCGAAGGCGACGTGACGGCGGTGGCGGCCTGGCTCTCCTCCTTGCCCGTTCCGGCCGACCCGTCGCCGGTCCCGCGCGGGACGTTGGCCATGCCGCTTCCCTGCGGCAACGAACCGAACTGAGGGAGGGCAGGCCGTGCGTGGTCCTCGAATGCTGGCGTCCCTGTTCCGGGCCATGCTGCCCGGCCTCATGCTCTTGGCGACAGTCCCGTCCGCGGCGCGCGCGCAGGTCACGGCGCCTGCGCCCGATCCCGGCGTCATCAAGCAGGGCGAGTACCTGGCCCGCGCCGGGGATTGCATCGCCTGCCACACGACGCCGGGCGGGGCGCTGTTCGCCGGCCGCCGTCCGATGCCCACGCCGTTCGGCACGCTGTTCTCCTCGAACATCACGCCCGACCCGGAAACCGGCATCGGCAAATGGACCGCCGACGCCTTCTACTCGATGATGCACACGGGACGCTCTCCCGATGGCGGCCTTCTGTATCCCGCCATGCCGTTCGGGTCCTACACCAAGGTCACGCGCCAGGACTCCGACGCGATCTTCGCCTATCTCCGTTCGGTCCCGCCGATACGGCTGGCCAATCAGCCGCACGATCTGCGGTTCCCCTACAACAACCGCTCGCTGATCCTGGGCTGGCGGACGCTGTACTTCCAGCAAGGGGAATATCAGCCGGACCGCTCGCGATCCGACGAGTGGAACCGCGGCGCCTACCTGGTGCAGGGACTGGGCCACTGCGCCATGTGCCACACGCGGATCAACGCGCTTGGCGGGAACTCGGAGTCCCAGGCCTTCGAGGGTGGGCTGATCCCCATGCAGAACTGGTACGCGCCGTCGCTGACCTCGAACAAGGAGGCGGGGCTCGGCGACTGGAGCATCGAGGACATCTCCGACCTGCTGCAGAAGGGCGCCTCCAAGCGCGGCGCGGTTTACGGGCCGATGGCCGAGGTCACCTACAACAGCCTGCAATACATGACGGACGAGGACACGCGCGCCATGGCCGTCTACCTGAAAGGCCTGGCGGTGGGCGGCGCTCCGGATGCGCCGCGATCCGTCCTTCCGCCGGCCGAGAGCAGCCTGCTGATGCGGCTGGGCAAGACTGTCTATGACGGGCAGTGCGCCAGCTGTCATGGCGCGGACGGGCGCGGCATGGCGCCGGAATACCCGCCGCTCGCGGACAACCAGTCGATCCAGATGGCCTCCGCGGTGAACCCGATCCGCATGGTGCTCAACGGCGGCTATCCGCCGGGCACGGCGAGAAACCCGATGCCGCATGGGATGCCGCCCTTTGCCCAGTCCCTCTCCGACGACGAGGTCGCGGCCGTGGTCAGCTACATCCGCGCCTCCTGGGGCAACCGCGGCGGAACCGTCAGCGCGCGCCAGGCGAACGAGCTACGCACTGCGCCGCTGGATTGAGGACGCCATGATCAACTCAGACGCCGACCCGGCGCCCGGTCCGGGCCCGCAGGACGAGGCCGTGGACCGGATCGTCCGCTCCGGTGCAGGCGGCGCGATCGTGCTCGCGGGGATCGCCACCGCGATCGTCATCGCGCTCTGGTTCGCCTTCTACCTGCTCGTCTTCGTGCCCCGCGCTGCCGCGCCATGATGGACCCTGTCCCGGCGACGACCCCGCAACTCCACCCCGACGGGGGCGCCGAGCGCGCCGCCCGCATCGAACGCCGCTGGGCGGCGCTGTCGGTGGCCATCATCGCGCTGCTCGTCGTCATGGCGGCCTATGCCGGCATCCATCAGGCGACGATGCCGCAGAGCCGGGTCGAGACCGCGGACCCGCGCACGCTGCACCTCGCGGGCGAGTTCATCGAGAGCAACCTCGGCAGCGCGGTCCAGCCGGATGGTTCCGTCCTGGTGCGCGCGATCGGGCAGCAATACTCCTTCACGCCGCAATGCATCCTGGTGCCGACCGAAACGCCGGTCACTTTCCGGGCGACTAGCGCCGACGTGGTGCATGGCTTCCTGATCGACGGGACCACCGTCAACGCCATGCTCGTTCCAGGCTACATCTCGACCATCTCGACGCGCTTCGAGACCACGGGCGAGCGCCACATGCCCTGCCACGAATTCTGCGGCAACGGGCACGGGGGGATGTGGGGAAACATCAAGGTGATCAACAAGGCGGCCTTCCTGAAACTGGCGGAGAACCGGCGGAGGCTGAGCTGTGCTGAGTAGCAGGCGGCTGATCCTCGCGCAGTTCTGGCTCGCCTTCGCCGGGTTCACGCTGGCGCTCGTGCTGGGCGAGTGGCAGATGTTCATCCGCAGCCCGCTGCACGCCTGGATCGGCAACCCGGAGTGGTACTACCGCTCCGTGACCGCGCACGGCACCGCGATGGCCTACGTGCTGCCCACGCTCATGGCGATGGGGTTCGGGTATTTCATCACGGAAGCGGCGCTGAAGCGGCCGCTGTTCGGGCTCCGCTGGGCCTGGGCCGGCTTCGCACTGGTCGCGATCGGCACGGTGACGGCGGTCGTCCCGGTCTAGATGGGGCTCGCCTCCGTCCTCTACACCTTCTACCCGCCGCTGATCGGCAATCCGTTCTACTACATCGGCGTCGTGCTCGTGGTCGTCGGGTCCTGGATCTGGGTCGCCCTGATGTCGATCAACCTGCACCGGTGGAAGCGCGACAACCCCGGCGTCCCGGTGCCGCTTGCCATGTTCGCCAACGTCGCCGGGTCCCACCTGTGGGCGTGGACGGCGGTGGGCGCCGCGATGGAGCTGCTGTTCCAGATCCTGCCGGTGGCGCTTGGGTTCACGAGCACGATCGATGCCGGGCTCGCGCGCGTGTTCTTCTCCTGGACGCTGCACGCCATCGTCTATTTCTGGCTGTTTCCGACCTACATCGCCTATTACACCATCGTTCCGCGGGCGATCGGCGGGCGGCTGTTCAGCGACCCGATGGGCCGGCTCGCGTTCGTCCTGTTCCTGGTCGTGGCGATGCCGATCGGGGTGCACCACCTGTTCGCCGACCCGCAGGTGGGCTCCGGCTTCAAGTTCCTGCACTCGGTGTTCACAGCGCTCGTGGCGCTGCCGACGCTGCTGACCGTGTTCACCATCTGCGCCTCGGTCGAGATCGCGGCCCGGCTGCGCGGCGGCCGTGGCGCGTTCGGGTGGATCCGCGCCCTGCCGTGGCGGAACCCGATGATGCTCGCCATCACCTTCTCCTTCCTCATGCTGGGCTTCGGGGGCGCGGGCGGGCTGATCAACATGAGCTACCAGCTCGATGCGACGATCCACAACACGCAGTGGATCACGGGGCACTTCCACCTGATCTTCGGCGGCGCGATCGTCATCATGTACTTCGCGATCGCCTACGACATCTGGCCGCACCTGACCGGGCGTGCGCTCGACAGCTTCGGCCTGATGCGAGCACAGCTCTGGACCTGGTTCGTGGGCATGATCGTGCTGACCTTCCCCTGGCACTATGTCGGCATCCTCGGCATGCCGCGCCGCATGGCGTTCTACGACTACACGGACCCGGCGATCGCGCAGCAGGCCGGCTCGGTCATCATGTCGGTGGCGGGCGGCGCGATCCTGGTGGTCTCCGGGGCGCTGTTCCTGGCGGTGCTGATCCGCGGCCACCGGGCGCCCCGGGTCGAGCCCGGCGCGTACCGGTTCAGCGTGGCCGTGCATGAGCCGCAGCGGGTGCCGGCGGTGCTCAACGGCTTCGGGCTCTGGCTCAGCCTGATGGTCGGGCTCACCGTCGTGAACTACGGCTTCCCCATCGTGCACCTGCTCTCGGTGCCGGGCACCGCCGTGCCGGCCGTCTTCGTCGGAGCGCAGCGATGAGCACGGGGCGATGAGCACGGGGCGCAGCTTCTCCATCCGCAACGCCGCCATCGGGATCACGGCGGGGTTCGCGGTAGCGGCTGCCGCATGCGGCTTCGTGTTGCTGCCGATGGTGCAGGCGGATGCGCGGTTCCAGGGAGTATGGGACGCGATCTGCAGCGCCGCGGGCGTGATCCGCACCGGGCCGGCCGCCGAGCCGGTGGTGCAGCCAGGCATGCGGAACAGCCAGGTGGTGGTCACGCAGCAGATGATGGGCGAGCCGAGCGCCCAGTCCATCGGACAGGGCGCCACCCTCGCGCTGCGCTGCACGATGTGCCATGGCGCGCGCGGGTTGAGCGAGGCGGATTCGCCGAACCTCGCGGGACAATACGCCTCGGCCGTCTACAAGCAGTTGCGGGACTACCAATCCGGCGCGCGCGCCAGCGCGGTGATGATGCCGCTAGCCGCCGGGCTGACCGACCAGGACATGCGCGACCTCGCCGCCTACTACGCCTACCTGCCGCGCCTCCCGGCCTATCACCCCGCCAGCGCCGGCCCGGCGCCGCAGATCGTCGAGAGCGGCGCGCCGATGCGCAACATCGCCCCGTGCGGCTCCTGCCATGGCGGGACGGACAACAAAGCCGGCAGCGCGTGGCTCGAAGGCCAGCCCTTCGTCTACGTTGAGGCGCAGCTCCGGGCCTTCGCGTCTGGCGCCCGGCATAACGATATCAGCGAGCAGATGCGCAACGTCGCGCGCCGCATGACCCCCGCCGAGATCGAAGCCGCCGCTCGCTACTACGCCGCCCAGAGGTGAGGGCGCGCCGCCGAGCCCGGAGACCCGGCCGGAGGCCAAATCAGGGGGCGCATGCCGCCCCGAAATGAAAAGGCGGCGCCTCGCAGCGCCGCCCTGCAATATCTGGAAGGCGGGGGCGCCGAACCCTGCATCAGCCGCCAGGCAGGGCACGTATCTCGGCCCGCTGTCGCTCCAATGTGCGGTCGGCCGCCTCCGGAAACAGTGGCGCCCTACCGCTGGGCGCCGGCACGCCGAGCGCATGCGCCAGCTCTGCCACCACGCCTTCTTCGTCAGCGGTGCGGGGAAAGTGACCGTGGGTGCGGAAGAACAGCAGCAGTCGGTTTCCGCACAGCGCCTGTCGTAAAACCAATGCCCCGGCCGGCGCCGCCGTGAACAGGATGGGCCTGCCGGGGAGCAGGTCATGACGAGAGCCGGATACGCAGCACGCACTGTCGAAACCACCCAGCCAGCGCCGGACGCGGTCGCCTGGCTGCATGCGCTGCGGTTCGAGGACCTGCCGGCGCCGGTCGTCAGCCAGGCGAAACGCTGCCTGCTCGACCTCGTGGGCGTGGCCGCCGCCGGGCGCCGCACGGAGCTCGCGCGCATCACGGCGACCTTCGCCACCAGCCAGTTCGGCGCCCCGGCCGGGCCGCGCATCCTGTTCGACGGGCGCCGCGCGAGCCCGGCCGGGGCGGCCTTCGCCGGCGCCAGCCTGATCGACAGCTTCGACGCGCATGACGGGCACGCGCTGACCAAGGGCCACGCGGGCGTCGCGATCCTGCCGGCCCTGTTCGCACTCGCGGATGGCGGCGTGCCGATGGACGGAAAGGAGCTGCTGCTCTGCCTGGCGCTCGGCTACGAGGTCGCGATCCGCGGCGGCATCGCGCTCCACGCGAGCGCCGGCGACTACCACACCTCCGGCGCCTGGAACGCGGTCGGCTGCGCCGCGGCGGCCGCCCGACTGCTGCGCCTCTCCCCGGCCCGGACGCGCGAGGCGCTGGGCACAGCAGAGTACCACGGGCCGCGCAGCCCGATGATGCGCTGCATCGCCCACCCCACCATGGTGAAGGACGGCTCCGGCTGGGGCGCGCTGGCGGGGGTGTCCGCCGCCTATCTCGCCGCCGCCGGCTTCACCGGCGCACCCGCCGTGCTGATGGAGGAGGCGCGGCACGCCCTGCTCTGGGCCGATCTCGGGCAGCGCTGGCGCATCCTGGAGCTCTACATGAAGCCCTACCCCGTCTGCCGCTGGGCGCAGCCCGCCATGGAGGCCGCGCGCGCGTTGCAGGCCGCGCACGACGTTGACCCCGCGCGCATCGCCCGCATCGAGGTCCGCACCTTCGCCGAGGCCGCCGCCCTCGCCGTCGCAGCGCCGCGCACGACCGAGGAGGCGCAGTACTCGCTCCCATTCCCGCTCGCGGCGCTGCTGCTGCGCGGCGGAGTGGGCGCCGACGCCATCGCACAGCCGGGCCTGTCCGATCCCGCGGTCCTGCGGCTCGCCGGCCGCGTGTCGCTCGTCGCCGACCCGGCGTTCAGCCGCCGCTTCCCAGCCGAGCGCCTCGCACAGGTCGCGCTCACCCTCGATGACGGCGCCGTGCTGGTCTCAGCGCCGACACCGGCCCGCGGCGACCCGACCGACCCGCTGCCGGACATGGAGCTGGCCGCCAAGTTCCGCCGGTTGACCGAGCACCTGCCGCCGGGCCGGAGCCGCCGGATCGAGGAGGCGGCGGCAGCGCTCGACCGGGGCGGCGACGTGCCGGCCCTGCTCGACCTCCTCCTGGCCGCGGCGTAGCCCCATGGCGGAGAGCTTCGACGCCGTGGTGATCGGCGGCGGCGTCATCGGCGCCTCCACCCTGTTCCACCTGACCCGGCTCGGCTGCCGCGCCCTCCTGCTCGACCGGGGCGAGCTCGCCGGCGGCGCCACCGCGCAGTCCTCCGGCATCGTGCGCACCCATTACAGCGTGGCCCCCAACGTCGCGGTCGCCCGCGCCAGCCTGCGCATGTTCCAGGACTTCCCCGCCCTGCTGGACGACGACGAGGCGGATGCCGGGCTCGTGCTGCCCGGCTACGTCATCGTCGCCCCGCCCGGCCCGCAATCGGACGCAGTGCGCAGCAGCATCGCCATGCAGCGGGGCCTGGGCGTGGAAGCCGAGCTGCTGGACCGGGCCGGGGCGCTCGCGCGCCACCCCTGGCTGCAGCTCGACGACATCGACGCGATCGGCTTCGAGGCGGAGGCCGGGTTCGCCGACCCCTACCTCGTCACGTCAGGCTTCGCCCGCGCCGCGCGCCGGGGCGGGGCCACGGTCCGGACCAACACCGCCGTCACCGGCCTGCTGCGCGACGGGGACCGCGTGGTGGGCGTGCAGACCGCCTCCGGCCCGGTCCATGCCGGCGTGGTGCTGTCGGCCATGAACGTCTGGAGCCAGGTCGCGGCGGGCTGGGCCGGCATCGACATCCCGCTCGGCATCTCGGCGCACCATGTGTTCACCCTGGCCGCCGACCGGCCCTACACGCCGGACCTGCCCGTGCTGAAGGACCTCGCCTCGCCGGCCCGGCTCTACATGCGCGCGAGCGGCGGGCACCTGCTGGTCGGCGGCGGGCATGACGGCACGCCGACCGACAACCCCGACGCGCCCGAGCTGGAGGCCGACATGGACGCCCTGGTGGACGAGGCGGCGCAGGCCGCGGCGCGCTTGCCCGCTTTCGCCGAGGGGCGGCTCGTGCGCTCCTGGTCCGGGCTGTACGACACCACGCCCGACTGGAACCCAGTGCTCTGCCCGCTGCCCGGCATCCCCGGGCTGCACGTCGCCTTCGGCTTCTCCGGGCACGGCTTCAAACTCTCGCCGATGATCGGGCGTATGCTCGCGCAGTCCATGCTCGGCCAGGCGCCGGACCTGCCGCTGCATCCCTACCGCATCACGCGCTACGCCGAGGGCGAGCCGCTCATCGGCGCGTATGGCGGGGGAGCCGTGTCATGAGCATGCACCCGCTCGATCCCCGTTCGGTCGCCGGCAAGCCGCTGCCCGTCGCCGAGGAGGCCCAGCTCCTGGTGGTGGGCGCCGGGCCGGCCGGGCTGGCGGCGGCGCTGAAGGGCGTGCGGCTCGGCCTCCAGGTCGTGCTGGCGGACGAGCACCCCGTGCCGGCCGAGACGATGGGCCTCGACGTGCCGCTGCATTTCGGCGGCCGGGTCGGCGGCGCCGCGCGCAACCGCAACGCCATGATGGAGGCCGTGCTCGCGTCCGATCCCGGCATCGCGGCCGCGTTCGAGGCCGGGGTGGATGTGCGGCTCGGGACGGCGGTGTGGGGCCTCTATGGCAACAACGCGGGCGTGGGCTGGCTGCCGGGCCTGGTAGCGGGGCTCGCGGAGGCTGGACGATCCTGGATGCTGCGGGCCGACCGGATCGTGGTCGCGGCCGGTCGCCGCGACATCGGGCTGTCCTTTCTCGGCTGGGAACTGCCCGGCGTGCTCGGCGCGGGTGCTGCGGCCTGCCTCGCGCAGCGCTACGGGGCGCTGGATGCGCACCGGGTCGTGGTGCTGGGCAGCACGGCGGAGACGCTCGCCGCGTGCGCCGCGCTGCGCCTGGCTGGGGTGGAGATCGCGGCAATCGTCGAGCAGGCGGGGACGCCGGCCCATCCCGGCGTCGAGGCCTTCGAGCTGCTGACCGGCCACGCCGTGCGCCGCGCCGTGGGCGGCGCCAGCGGGGTCGAGGCGGTCGTGGTCGGCAGGGTGGACCCCGATGGGCGCCCGGTGCCCGGAACGGAGCGCACCATCGCGTGCGACGCGGTCCTGCTCGGGGTGGGCACGGCGCCGGCGGTCGAGCTGCTCGACGCGCTGGGCTGCCGCATGGCGTTCCAGCCCGCGCGCG
>JBBSIT010000060.1:0-12110 GCA_038231995.1 Acetobacterales bacterium
CCCGCGCCGCGCCGGGTCAGGCACCGGCACGGCGGCGAGCAGGCGGCGCGTGTAGGCGTGCTGCGGGTCGTCCAGCACGGCCCGGCGCGGCCCGCTCTCGACCACCTGGCCCAGATACATCACCGCCACCCGGTGGCTGACGCGCTCCACCACGGCCATGTCGTGCGAGATGAACAGGTAGGCGAGGCCCAGCTCGGATTGCAGCCGCATCAGCAGGTTCACCACCTGGGCGCGGATCGATACGTCGAGCGCCGCCACGGCCTCGTCGGCGATGATGAGCCGCGGCTCGGACGCCAGCGCCCGCGCGACGCAGACGCGCTGCCGCTGGCCGCCGGACAGCTCGTGCGGGTAGCGGCGGGCGTGGCCCACCTCCAGCCCGACCTGGTCCAGCAGCTCCGCGACCCGGCGCTCCACCGCGGCGCCCTGCAGCAGCCGGTGGGTGCGAATCGGCTCGGCGACGGAGAAGCCGACCGTCAGGCGCGGATCGAGCGAGGCGAACGGGTCCTGGAACACGTATTGCACGCCGCGGCGCAGCAGCGCCTCCGTCTCGCCGTCCAGCCGGGTGACGTCGCGGCCGGCGAAGCGGATGTCGCCCGACACGGGCTGCTCCAGCCGGATGATGCTGCGCACGGTCGTCGACTTGCCGCACCCGGACTCGCCGACCACGCCCAGCGTCTCGCCCGGATGGATATCGAAGCTGACGCCCTCGACCGCATGGATGCGCCCGACGGTCCGGCCGAGGACGCCGCGCCGCACGTCGAACCGGGTGGTCAGGCCGCGCACCTGCAGCACCGGCGGAGCGCCCGCGGGCACCGTGTCCTGCGGCGCCGGCGGCGGGCCGTCCGGGATTGGGAAGGGAGCCGGCAGCTCCTGCCCCGCGAGGCTGCCCAGCACCGGGACCGCGGCCAGCAGCCGCCGCGTGTACGGGTGCCGGGGCGCCGCGAAGATGCGGCCCACGTCGCCTTCCTCCACCGCCTCGCCCTTGCGCATCACGACCACCCGTTCGGCGACCTCCGCCACCACGCCCATGTCGTGCGCGATGAACAGCAGCGCCAGCCCGGTCTCCTCCTGCAGCTGGCGGATCAGGCGCAGCACCTGCGCCTGCACCGTCACGTCGAGCGCGGTGGTCGGCTCGTCGGCAATCAGCAGGCGCGGGCGGCAGCTCAGCGCCATCGCGATCATCACCCGCTGGCGCATCCCGCCCGAGAGCTGGAACGGGTAGCGATCGAGCTGGCGCGCGGCCTCGGGGATGCGGACGCGCTCCAGCATCCGCTGCGCCTCGGCCCGGGCGGCGCCGCGGTCCAGCCCCTGATGCAGCTCGATCGCCTCGGCGATCTGCTCGCCGATGCGGAGCACCGGGTTGAGGCTGGTCATCGGCTCTTGGAAGATCATCGCGAGCTCCGGGCCGCGGAGCCGGCGCATCGCCTCCTGCGGCTCGGCCGCGAGGTCCCGGATTTGCCCGCTGCGGTCCCGGAACGCGATCCGCCCGGCGGCGATCCGGCCGCCGCCGTAATCGAGCAGCCGGGTGATGGCGAGCGACGTCACGGACTTGCCCGAGCCGCTCTCGCCCACCAACGCCACCGTCTCTCCCGCCGCGACAGCGAGGTCGAGCCCGCGCACGGCGATGAAGCCGCCGAAAGCGACGGTGAGGCCGGAGACCTGCAGCAAGGGTCCGTCGGAGGATGTCTCGGTCAAATCATGGTCCGGCGAGCGTGAAGCGCCCATCGTAGAGGGTAGGATGCCGGCGGCCAAATCCGCACTGGGGCGCCGCACTGGGGCGGTAAGCCGGAACCTGCCCGCGCAGGGACGGCTCCCCACGGGTTTGCATGTTCTCAACGCCATATGGCTTGAGAAAGGTGGAACGGCGCGATCCGAAGGGCTTCTCGCCACTTAGGCCTTGCAGTCCCCACTTCATACGATTTTCATTACGGAATATACGAATTTCGTTGCGGAATTGGTCCGAATGGCTGATCTTGGACTGAACGGCGCCGGATGCCTGGGGAATGTCGGCTAGCTCTGGCAACAACGCAACGACCTCAGGGACGATCGCATCCCGTCTGCATCAAGATCCGCCTGGATGACTTCGCGCAGGCAGGTCACGCCTCGCCGCACTCACACGCTGCAGGAGATCGCGCATGGAACCGGCCTATATGAGCGAGCTTCGCTACTCATACTTGATAGGGTCGTACCGGCCGCCTGCATCCCGCGATTTCGAGGTCGAGTCGCCGGAGAACGCGTTCGAAGGCAGGGTGCAGGCGCTTTACGTCCAGGGCCAGGCGCATCTCCATCACGGCGAGTACAACCTCGCACTCGACAGCTTCCGCGAGTTGCAGGCGCTGATCCTGCGCATCGCGCACCCGCGGCTGCCCGTCGATCCCAACCGGTTCCGCGGCCTGGCGTTTCCCGTCGATGCGGCGCTGGTCGACATCCTGGCGAACCGGACCGCCGAGACGCTGAAGGCCGTCCCCGCGGTCCGCTATGACTTCCCCTCCGCCATGGTTAGCCAGCAGGTCCTGGTGCCGGCGCCGGTGGCCGCGAAGCTCGCCGGCGTGGTGAACGCCGGTGTCCAGGTCTCCTCGTTCCACGCCGCGGTCAGCACGCAGCTGGAAGCGGCATTGGCGGAGGTCGGCAAGGAGAACTGGACCGGCGCCCTCAAGATCTACAACGCGGCGCTGGCGCAGGTGCCGGCGACCGAATCGATCGTGCAAGGATCGCTGCTGCAGGACATGGCGATCCTGGCGGAGAAGGCCGGGAACAAGGGCGACGCCGAGCAGTTCGCGACGAAAAGCGTCGCCGCGATCAACGCCGCCGCACAGCCCGACGCGCAGGTCCAGGTGCTCGATACCGCCACCGGCGTCCTGCAGCGCATCGGCAAGGGGGACGTCGCCACCCGCTTCGCCGACCAGGCGGCCAAGATCCGCGGCACCACCAACGTCAACGCGGTGGTCGACCAGCGTCTGAGCAGCGTTGCCGTGGCCGAGCCCGCCCTGTCGCGCCTGAGCGTCGTCAGCCGCGTCGAACGCCTGTCCACGATAGGCGCGCTCGGCCGCCCCGGCGTTGGCGCGGCCACGATAACCGTGCCGCTGGCGACGGCCGCCGCCGCACCCATCGGCACCGTCGCTGCCTCGACGGTATCGGCGGCCCCGGTCAGCAGCGTCGCCGCTCCGGCCCTGATCGGCCTGAACTTCGTGCGCCCCGACGCGGTGACCAAGACCTTCACCATGCAGGGGACCGCGGCGGCCGCGTCCATCGTGCTCGACAACAATGCCGGGGCGAACATGCTCGCCTTCCTGCAGACGGTCTCGACCACGGTCGATCTGGGGCTGCTCACCGCGTACCTGTTCGACCGCGTGCAGATGGTCGCCTACCTGCCGCACATGTATTTCTTCGTGCTGCCCATGTCGGTCGGCGACTGCCTGGCGGGAATGGGCAATCTGCAGCAAGCGGCGGACCAGTATGCGTCCGTGCTGCCGTACCGCTTCATCAACCAGCGCCTGGAAGCGGTCAAGCTGTGGACCCGCATGGCCCAGACCTTCCTCGACATGGGCGATCTGGCGTATCGCCAGGCCAAGGACAGCATCGCCCAGTTCGCGGCGGCGAAGGCGTTCTACGAGAGGATCGTCAAGACCGACAGGACGCTGGACGCCACCTCGGCGCTCTATGCGTCCGCGCTGTTCGCGGGCATCAAGACCCGCGTGACCGCCTTCCTGGCGGCGGGCGACCCTGTCGCGCACGACGACAACCCGGCCATCATGGCAATCGTGCTGCAGGCCAGCAACCGCTTGCAGCAGATCGCGCAGGGGATGAATTTCTTTGGCTTCGGAGCCGACTACGCGCCGCCGTTCAGCTTCGAGTACCTACAGAACACCGCTCGCTACTTCGCCCAGCAGGCATCGCAGATCGAGCAGCGCTACATCCAGTTCAAGAGCCAGGCCGAGAACGAGGCGCTGCGGCGCGAGGAGCTTGACCAGCAGGCGGAGGTCGCGGCCCAGTCCGTGGTGCTGGAGCAGCGCGGCGTGGCCGAGGCGCAGCGCGGCATCGACGTCGCGGCCGCCAGCCGCGACTATGCACAGACCCAGCTGGCCAACGCGAACCAATCCAAGGCCGATTTCCAGAACACGCGCTGGGAGTTGCTCGAGCTTGCCGAGGCGGAGGCCTGGGCGAGCGCGTCGGCGGTCGATCACGACGACGAGGTGAAGCTCACCTGGAACGGCAGCTACTACAGTTCCAGCAAGAAGCCGCGCAACCAGGTGCTGCAGGACCTGGCGTATCAGCGCGGCCGTTTGTCGCAGGACCTCGAAGCCAAGAAACTGGATCGGGAGATCGCGGCTGCGCAGGCCTATGCCGGCGTGGCGCAGGCGCAGATCGGGCAGGCGCAGGCACGCCTGGACGTGGCGCGGCAGCGTGTCGTCGTGGCGCAGCTGCAGCAGAGGCAGGCCGAGGAGAACCGCGACTTCCTCGACATGCGCGAGTTCGGATCGCAGCTTTGGTATGAGTTGGCGCAGCAGGCCAGGCGGCTGACTCAGCGCTACCTCGACATGGCCACCGAGATCGCCTTCCTGATGGAGCGCGCCTACAACGCCGAGACCGAGCGTGGCCTGCATGTGATCCGCTACGACTACCAGCACACCGCATCGGGCAACCTGATGGGGGCGGACCTGCTGGCGGCCGACATCGACAGCTTCACCTTCGATCACGTGACGACGACCAAGAACAAGAAGATCCCGGTCAAGACCACGATCAGCCTGGCCGATGCCTACCCCATGCAGTTCCAGTCGCTGAAGCAATCAGGCAAATGCCTGTTCGAGACCGCGCTCGAGGATTTCGACCGGGCCTACCCGGGCTTCTACCTTGCCAAGATCCGCAACGTGGAGCTGGTCTTCGTCGGCATCACCGGTGCGACGTCGATTGCCGGGACGCTGCGCAACGTCGGCGTGTCGCGCTTCCGCAGCTCGCAGGGGGGCGTCGCCACCCGCCACTATCCGGCCGACGTCATGGCGCTGTCGCAGTACGACATCCGCCAGGATGCGCTCACCTTCCGCTTCAGCCCGAACGACCTGCGGCTGTTCGAGAACAACGGCATCGCCACGCTCTGGCAGCTCGAACTGCCACTGTCGGCCAACGACTTCGATTTCGGCGACATCCTCGACGTGCACCTGGTGCTGTACTACGATGGCTTCTTCGACCGTCTGCTGGAGACGCAGATCCGTGCGGCGCTGCCGCCCGGTGGCAGTGCGTCGCGGGTGCTCTCCATGAAGATGTCCTTCCCCGACGAGCTGTTCTTCCTGAAGAGCCAGGGCGACGCCCAGCTCGATGTCACCGCCCTGTTGTTCCCGCGCAACATCAAGGACCTGGTCCGCACGCGCACGACGATCAAGCTGACCGGCAAGCCGGCCACGGTGCAGGGCCTCAACCTCGAACTGACCGCGGGGGCCGCGGGGGCGGCGGCGCTGGTGCTGCAGACGAACGCGGACGGCGAGATCGGCGACGGGGGGGCGGCTTCGCCCCTGCAGGCCCTGCGCGACAAGCCGCTGTTCGACCACTGGGCGATCAGCATCAAGGCGGCTACCAATCCGCAGTTGGTGCAGGCCGGCGCGCTCGATCTCAGCGGCATCGACGACGTGCTGATCTTCTCTGAATACGGCTTCGCCTACCGGTAGCAGGTCTCCACGACCGGGCGGACCGGGTGTCGCTGCAGCTTTCCGTCTGATCTGATCCGCGCGGCGCTATTTCCGCCGGGCGCGATCATGCTCCAGGAGCGCGTTCGATGGCCAAGACCGAGCAGACTGCCGCACCGGCCGGAACCGGCAACATGCCGGGGCTGGGCGAGGCGTTCAGCATCAATTTCAGCACCGGCCAGGGCACCTATTCCTACCAGATGCCGCTGCCCGACGGGGTGGCCAAGCACACGCCCAGGCTGGCGCTGGAGTACAATCACGGGGCCGGCCATGGCGCCTGGGGGCTGGGCTGGCGGCTGCCGCTGCGCAGCATCGCCACGATGCTGGATTTCGGCACGCCGGACGAAGGCCTCGCCCTTCGCCTGCTTGCGGACGGGGCGGAGATCATGCCGAGCGCGGACGGCTCCTTCCGCGCGGTCCGGGAGACCGCGTTCTCCCGCTACACCCGCCAGGGCGACGGCTGGAAGCTGGAGGAACGCAACGGCCAGGTGCATGTGTTCGGCCTGGGTGCGGCGTCGCGCGTGGCCCATCCCGATCATCCCGGCCGCGTGCTGGAGTGGCTGATCGAGCGCAGCACCGACGTCTGCGGCAACGCCATCGACTACACCTACGTCTCGGATAACGGCTTCGCCTATCCCGCGACAATCCGCTACGCCTCCTACGAGCTGCGCTTCCGCTACGAGGATCGCCCGGACGTGCGTCACGATGGCCGCCTGGGGTTCGCCCGCCGGCGCGCCTTGCGCTGCGCCGCGGTCGAGCTGGTGCTCGATCCCGGTGCGGGCGAGCGGGTCATCCGCAGCTGGCGCTTCGGCTATGTCCAGGCGCCGGGCAGCCTGGCGTCGCTGCTGGACGAGGTGCGCCTGACCTCGCACGGGCCTGCCGCCGATGGGTCCCTCGACGTGGCGCGTCCTGCGGCGCGGTTCCGGTATTCGACCTTCGATGCCGACGGCTTCCGGCTGCGCTGGGTCCCGAGCGCCGGCGCCAAGCCGCCGCCGCTGACCGATCCGGACGTGGCCCTGGTCACGCTCGACGACGCCCCGCTGCCCGGCGTGCTCATCAACCGCGACGGCAGGCAATACTACTGGGCCAACCGCGGCGAGGAGGGTTGGGCTGCGCCGCAGCCGCTGCCGCGCGCGCCGCTGGCGTCATCCTTTGCCCGCGACGGCCTGGCGTTCGTCGACATGGACGGGTCGGGGACAGCCGACCTGATGGTGGCCGACCCGCAGGCGCAGCAGGGCTACTACGAGAATCGCGGGCGCGACGGCTGGGCGCGGTTCGTCGCCTTCCCGCGCGGCCGGCGCAGCACGCCGCAATGGTCGGACCCGTCGCTGCGCATGCTGGACGCCGATGGCGACGGGCTGGTGGATGCGATGCTGGCGCAGCCGCGTGCCTTCGTCTGGTGGCGCAACGAGGGCGCCGGGGGGTGGTCGCAGCCGTCGCTGATCCCCAAGCAGTCGGACGATCTGCTCGGCCTCGACCTGTCGGGGGCGGACGTGCACATGGCCGACATGACGGGCGACGGCCTGGCCGACATCGTCCGCATCCGGTCCGGCCGGGTCGAATACTGGCCCAATCTCGGGCGCGGGCGGTTCGGCCCGGCCGTGGCGATGCGCAACGCTCCGCGGCTGCGCCAGGGCGTGGTGCCGGGCACGCTCCTGCTGGCCGATCTCGACGGCGACGGCTGTGCCGACCTGGTGCAGTTCTCCGCCGAGGGCCTGACGATCCACCAGAACCAGAATGGCGCCGGCTTCGCCGCGCCCGTGGTCATCGAGACAATCCCGCAGCCGATTGCGGGCACCGTGCGGGCGATCAACCTGTCGGGCGGCGCGGGTACGGGCCTGGCCTGGAACAGCCGCACCAGCCGCGATCCCGGCTACGTGCAGTTCAACTACGCGGGCAGCCCGCCATACCTGCTGCAGCAGACCGAGAACGGCGCCGGCCTGGTGTCGGAAATCCGCTACCGCTCGGCAATCGAGGACCATGAGCGCGACCGGCGGGCCGGCGTGGCGTGGACGACGAACTTCCCGTTCCCCTATCTCGTGGTCGCCGGGACGAAGGAGACCGACCAGGTCTCGGGCCGCGTCTCGGAGGTCGAATACCGCTACCACGAGGCGCATTTCGAGTCGCACACGCGCCAGTTCCAGGGCTTCCGCCGCACTGAGCGCATCGAGAAGGGCGATGCGAGCCGCCCCGACACGCGCCAGGTGCACCATTTCCTGATGGCGCAGGAACGCGAGCCCGGGCGCGGCCGCGAGGCGGCGCGGCTCAACGGCGTCATGGCGAGGATCGAGACTTTCCAGGACGACGGCTCCGCGCTGCAGGACAAGCCGTTCCGCGTCGAGATCGCCGAGCACGACCTGGCGGTGCTGGAGGAGGCGCCGGACGGGCGCAGGCGCGTCTTCGTGTTCGTGACGTCGCATCGCGAGGAGGACAGCGACCGCACCGACGATGCCAGGGCCGAGGAGAAGCGCTACACCTACGACGCTTCCGGCAACGTCGTCCGCGAAGTGCGGCATGGCTCGGGACGACGCGGCGGCGTCGATCAGCCGGTGCGCGAGCTCCGCACCGACATCACCTACGCTGCCAGCGCTGGGCATTACCTGCTCGACAAGCCGGCGCGGGTGACGATCCGTGACGCCGCCGGGCAACTGGCCTCGGAGAAACGCTTCTACTATGACGGCGCCGACTTCGCGGGCCTGGCGAACGGCCAGGCCGGGCGCGGCCTGACCAGCCGGGTCGAGGAATGGGTCCTCGCCCAGGCGGCGTTCGACGCCCACTATGCCGATATGGACCAGGCGGCTCTCGGCTTCGTCTCGGCGCCGAACGCGGATGGCGCCGCCTCGGTCTTCGCCACGACCCAGCGCAACCGCTATGACGCGCGGGGCCTGCTCGTCGAGACCCTCGATCCGCTGGGCACGAGCACGACCTACGCCTTCGATCCCGGCGGCCTGTTCCGCACCATGCTGACCGATCCGCTGGGGCAGACGCAATTCGACTATGACCGGGCCAGCGGACAGGTCACGCGGATAGTCTATGCCGATGGCAGCGTGACCCGCTTCGCCCTCGACGCCCAGGGCCGGGTGCTGCGCAGCGCCTTGCCGGGGCAGGACCTGGACGACCCGGCGGCGAGCTACGTCTATGATGAGACGGTGGTGCCGAACCGCCGCATCGCGCGGCTGCGCCAGCAGGACGGCAGCACCCTCGAGGCCGCGACCTATTTCGACGGCTTCGGCAAGGAGTTCCAGCAGGTCGTGCCGGTCGAGGCTGGGACGTTCCTGGTGTCGGGGCTGAAGCTCTACAACGCCTGGGGCGACCTGCTGCGCGAGTTCGAGCCGACCTTCGCAGCCAGCCCGGGCTTCGCGCTCCCGGCCACGGCGGGGCAGGCGTCGCGCGACTTCTTCTATGACGCCCGTGGCCGGGCCGTGCGCACCGTCAACTTCAATGGCGGGGTCTCGACGGCCGAATACACGCCGTTCCGGGTAGTGACCCGCGATGCCAACGACAACGACGACTCGGCCGCCAACGTCGCCCGCGGCCAGTTCGACACGCCGCACGAGGAGGAGTTCGACGTCTTCCGCTATCTGCTGCGCGTCACCGACCGGACCGGGCCGGCAAGCCGGACGGCCACCCGCTACACGGTGGGCGCGATGGGCGAGCTGCTGGGCGTGGCCGACGCCAGGGGCGAGAAGATGGCCTGCCGGTACGACGCGCAGGGCAGCAAGCTGGCCGTGACGAGCCGGGAGGCCGGGGAACGCCAGATCTTCAAGGATGCGCGCGGCAAGCCGGTCCGCACCATCGACGGCGCCGGCCACGACATAAGGGCGACATGGGACGCGATCGGCCGGCTGCTGACGCTCAGCACGGCGGGCGGAGCGCTCGAGAGCTACACCTACGACACGCCGGCGCAGCACGCGCTGAGCCGGCTCGCCGAGGTCAGCTATCCCGGCGGGCGGCAGGCGTTCGAATACGACCAGGCCGGGCGGCTGGTGCAGCGCAGCTACCATTATGATGGGGAGCCCGCGGCGCAGACGCTGCGCTACGAATACGACGCCCTCGGCCGCGAGACCGCCCTGGTGCACACCGACGGCACCCGTATCGACCGGCAGCTCACGGCGAATGGCTGGCTGAAATCCGTGGCGGGCGTGATCGACGCCGTCGGATACGACCCCCGCGGGCTGCCGAGCCAGGTCGATTTCCACAACGGGGTGAGGACGACCTATGCCTACACCCCCGGCCCCGGCCGCATCCGCGAGCAGGTGACGGTGGCGCCCGGCGGCGCCGTGCTCGAGCACGTCTCCTATGCCTACGACAGGATGGACGTGATGCTGAGCAGCAACGATGCCGCGCCAGGCGGAGTGGGGCTGCGCCAGTACGACTACGATCCGCTCTGCCAGCTCCGCATGATGACGAGCACCGAGGGCGGCAACCCGGTCCAGCGGCGCTACGAATATGCCGATGACTATAACCTGCAGCGCTTCGAAGAAGCCCGCAGCACCTTGCACTACGACGACGCCGCGCATGCCGACCGGCTGTCCGGCATCACGCCCGATGGCAGCGTGCGCTTCGACGTGCCGCATGACGGCAACGGCAACATCCTGCAGTTGCCGGGCCAGACGTTCACCTACAACGCGAAGAACGAGCTTGTGCGGCTCGATGGCAGCGCAGGCGTCGTGGCGGGATACACCTACGACCATCTCGGGCTGCGCATGAGCAAGCGCGTGGACGACGGGCAGGGCCATGTCGCGCGAACGCTGTTCGTGGGCGACCAGGCGGAGATCCGCGACGGCGTCGCGGTGCATTTCGTCAAGATCGGGCCGATGCGGGTGGCGGTGCTGACCGGCGGCACGGCGCGCTATGTCCATGAGAACACGACCGGCAGCACCGTCTTCCTGACCGACGCGGCCGGGCAGCGCACCGGGTCGGTCGACACGCTGCCCTTCGGCAACGTGGCCGGCGCCACCGGGCAGGTCGAGTATCGGACGTTCTCCCTGCATCCGGTCGACCTCGAATCGGGGCTCGTCTACATGTTCCGGCGCTACTACGCGCCTGCGATCGGCCGCTTCCTGACGCCTGACCTGATGGCGCTTTACCAGCCCGAGAAGTTTCTGCACGCGCCGCAGGGCCTGCACCTGTATGCGTTCGTCGCCAACGACCCGATGAACAAGACGGACCCGACCGGGTTGTCGTTCTGGAGCTTCCTCGGCTCGGTCGTGGGCGTGATCGTGGGCGTGGTCGTGGGCATCCTGATCGTCGCGGCGGTGGTGGCGACCGGAGGCATCGCCGGCATCCTGCTCGGCATCGGGCTGGCGCTCGGCGCCGCCTTGGCGGTCACGGGCGTGTCCTACATCGTGGCCAGCAACGTCGATCCGAACTCCGGTTTCGGGCAGTTCATGCGCGGCTTCATGATCGGGTTCAACGCCGGCATGAACGGGGTGCTGGCCTCGGCGATCTTCGGCCCGGTGGTTGGCATCACGCTGGGCGTGATCAACTTCCTGGCGACATTCGACGGCATCGCCAGGAACTCGGTTTACCAGGGCATCCTGGGCTGGACGAGCTGGCTGATGCCGATGTCCTGGGGCGCTACCGGACTGGGAGTGGTGTTCTACGTCATCAACATGGTGGCCGCCGGCGTCACCGGCAATCAGTGGGACGCAGCGAAGATCGACAAGCTGGCGATCGACTGGAAAACCGGCAGCATCGTCATGGTGGGCGGGTTGATCCGGGGCCCGACGGCGTTCGACATGGGCAACTTCGTGTTCATGAACCCGGCCTACGTCAACGGCAGCTCGCCCGATACGACCTATGAGGCCGTGCTGCGCCACGAGACCGGGCACACGCTGGCGGTGGCGGCGTTCGGCACGGCCTTCGGTCTCGCCGACCTGATCGGCGAGAACGTGGTCGGCGCCGGTGCCGGCGACTATGGCGAGCAGATTGCCGAAAGCCACGCCAACCGCCCCGGGCGCCCGACGATCCCGATGTGGGGGTAGATGTTTCCCAACCCGCAGCCGGTGCAGCCTTACAGCACCCCCACGCCCTGCCGCCGCAGCAGCCGATACACCAGCAGCAGCGGCGCGGCGGTAAACAGGATCAGGATCGACGCCGCTGCCGCCGCCTCGCCCGGCGCCGTGCCCTCCAGCGACTGGAACATCAGCACCGTCATCGTTCGCCACCGGCTGCTGTACAGCACGATGGTGGAGCTCAGCTCGGACGTCACCGTCACCCACACCAGCACCATCCCGCCGACCAGGCCCCCGGCCATCATCGGCACCGTCATGGTCAGGAACGTTCTCAGCGGCGACACGCCCAGGTTGATCGACGCTTCCTCCAGGCTCGGGTCGATCTGGTGAACGATGGCACTCGCCGAGCGCACGCTGAACGGCAGCTTCCGCACGACATACGCGACTGACAGAATCAGCCAGCCGCCCGTCAGCA
>JBBSIT010000061.1:0-11783 GCA_038231995.1 Acetobacterales bacterium
GGAGGACGAGGGCGCGATGGCGGCGCCGCGCGGGCAGGGCCAGGGCGGAAGTCTCTATCACCGCTACAACGCCGTGCTGAAGCGCGCGATGGGCGGCAAGGGGCGCGGCGCGATGACGCTGGCCGAGCTGGAGGCGGCGGCCGGCTGGCTGGAGCGCAACCGCTTGGCCGACCACGTGCACCTGGTCGAGGGCGATGCGCGCTACGCCTGGCAGGCCCGCCAAAGGGGCGAGTGGACGCCGCCGGTGGGGCGGGCACGCCCTACCGGCACAGTGCGGCGCTGACCTCGTCCGAATATGACGGCACAGCCCGACCAACCGCGGCGCCGATCAGCGCCAGGGTCGGCCCGTTGCTGGACCACGCCGGACCCTCGTCCACCAGGCTGTCCAGCGTGCCATGCAGCGTGCGTTGCGCCCGCGTGCCGCCGCGTTCGATGAGTGCGGCAGGCGTGGCCGGGTCAAGCCCGGCCGACAGCAAGCCATCGCGCAACTGTGGCAGCGTCGCGACGCTCATATAGACCGCGAGCGTCCCGCCGCGGGCCAAGGCTGCGAAATCAACACTGAGCTGCCCATCCTTCGTGTGTCCCGTCACGAACGTCAGGCTGCGAGCGGCGTCCCGGTGCGTCAGCGGGATGCGGGCCTGCGCCGCGCAGGCCAGCGCGGCCGTGATGCCCGGCACTACCTCAAACGGGACGCCCGCGGCGTGCAGCGCCTCCGCCTCCTCCCCACCGCGGCCGAACACGAAGGGGTCGCCGCCCTTGAGCCGCGCCACGCGCTTGCCCTCCCGCGCGAGACGCACCAGCAGGGCGTTGATCTCCTCCTGCGGCAGGCAGTGGTCCGCCCGCGCCTTGCCGACGTAGATGCGCGCGGCGTCGCGCCGGGCCAGGTCGAGCACCTCCCCCGTCACCAGCCGGTCGTGCACGATCACGTCGGCCTCGCCCAGCACGCGGTGCGCCCGCACGGTCAGCAGGTCCGCGGCCCCCGGACCGGCGCCGACCAGCCAGACGTAGCCCGGCCGTTCCGGGAACATCGCCCCGTCCGGCATCAGGCCGGCTCCGCCACGCGGTGCGCCGCGAGCAGCGCCGCGATCTCGGGCCGGCATGAGCCGCAGTTGGTCCCCGCCCGCGTCGCCTGCCCGATGCGCTCCAAGTCGCCGCATCCCGCGTGGATGGCCCGGCGGATCGCGCCCGCCCCGACGCCGTGGCACACGCAGACCGACGGCTCCGGCGCAGCACCTGTGAACGGCCGTCCGGCCAGCAGCGCCCGCCGGTCCGCGAGCGTGATGCTCTCGGCCGCGAACAGCCCCAGCAGCCAGTTGCGCGGCGGCAGCCCGGCGTCCGGCCCGACGAACACGCAGGCCCGCAGCGATCCATCCCGCACCAGCGCCGCCCGATGCACGCCCCGGTTCGCGTCGTGCAGCGTGATCCAGGTGCCCGGCCCGTCATGCAACGCCACGAGCGCGGCATGGGCGGCCTCCGCCGGGCCTTCACTTGCCAGCTCGTGCCGCCACAGCCCGGCGCCGGCGGGCACTGCGGCGCACCAGGCCGCCACATCCTGCCCGAGCGGCACGCGCCCGAGCGCGAAACCGTGCCATGCCGGCGTCCAGGGCCGGACGCACACCGGCGTGTGCTTGAACTCGGGCTGGCCGCTTACCGGGTCGGCGGCAGGGTTGACTGCGGCGTTGGCCCGTGCGGCGCGGCAGAACCGATCCGTCCAGTGCATCGGCACGAATACGGCGCCGCGCCGCATGCCCGGGTCAAGCCGCGCGCGGAACACGCCGCGCCCCCACGCGCTCTCGACGACGGCGAACCCGCCCTCCACGATGCTGCCCGCGTCCAATGGGTGCAGAGAGACGACCGGCTCCGGCGCGTGCGCGAACAGCCGGGGCGCCTTGCCCGTGCGCGTCATGGTGTGCCACTGGTCCCGCAATCGGCCGGTCATCAGCGCGAGCGGCCAGTCCTCGCTAACGGCGTGCGCCGGCCCGCGCAGCGGCGTCGGCACCATGCGGCCGCGCCCATCCGGCATCGGGAATC
This sequence comes from Acetobacterales bacterium, assembly GCA_038231995.1. Classification (GTDB taxonomy): domain Bacteria; phylum Pseudomonadota; class Alphaproteobacteria; order Acetobacterales; family Acetobacteraceae; genus JBBSIT01. The sequence continues at coordinate 2,032 of JBBSIT010000061.1, forward strand.
GGCCGTCGCCGAGCAGCCGCTCCTGGGCAGGGCGGGCGGCCGGGCAGGGCCATCGGATCGGCGGCATCGCCTCGTACTCCGCATCGGACAGGCCGGCCAACGCGCTGATATCGAACACGCGCTGGCCGCCGTTCCCCACGCCGGACAGTGCGGCGTGCTCACGGAAGATGTCGGCCGGCCCCCGCCAGGCGAAGGCGGAGCCGTGTCCCAGCCGCCGCGCCACCTGAGCGATCGCCCACCAATTCGCCCGCGCCTCGCCGGGCAGCGGCAGGAACGGGCGCTGGCGGCTGATCACCCGCTCGCTGTTCGTCACCGTGCCATCCTTCTCGCCCCAGGCCAGCGCGGGCAGCCGGACATGCGCGAGGTCCATCGTGTCGCTCTCAGCCACCGGGTCGGACACCACGACCAGCTCGCAGCCGGCGAGCGCTCGGCGCACCCTGTCGCCGTCCGGAAGCGACACGGCCGGGTTGGTGCCCATGATCCAAACCGCGCGCACCCGCCCGTCGCCGATTGCCTGGAACAGATCCACCGCCTTCAGGCCCGGCCGCTCCGCGAGCGCCGGCGCCGCCCAGTAGCGCCGCAGCAGGTCCGCGTCGCCGGGCCGGTCCCAGTCGAGATGCGCTGCCAGCATGTTGGACAGCGCGCCCACCTCGCGCCCGCCCATCGCGTTCGGCTGCCCGGTGACGCTGAACGGCCCGGCGCCGGGCGTGCCGATGCGGCCCGTCAGCAGGTGCGCATTGATGATCGCGTTCGCCTTGTCCGTCCCGGCGGAGGACTGGTTCACGCCCTGGCTGAACACCGTCACGACGCAGGGCGTGTCCGCGAACCACCCGAAGAACCGCGCCACATCGCCAATCGGCAGCCCGCATGATGCAGCCGCTGTCGCAGTGTCAATCGCATGCGCCAGCGCCGCGTCCACGCCCGACAGATGCTGCAGGAAGCGCGTATCCGCCTTGCCCTCGCGCCGAAGATGCCCCAGCAACCCGTTGAACAAAGCCACATCGCTGCCCGGCGCCAAGGCCAAATGCAGGTCGGCGCCCTCGCACGTCGCCGTGCGGCGGGGATCGATCACCACCACGCGCATCCCGGGCCGTAGCACCCGTGCCGCGGCGATCCGCTGATGCAGCACGGGGTGGCACCAGGCGAGGTTCGAGCCGACGAGCACGACGAGATCGGCGAGTTCGAGGTCCTCGTAGGTGCCGGGCACCAGGTCCTCCCCGAACGCGCGCCGGTGCGCCGCCACGGCGCTCGCCATGCAGAGGCGGGAGTTGCTGTCGATGTTCGCCGTGCCCAGGAAGCCCTTCGCCAGCTTGTTGGCGGCGTAGTAGTCCTCGGTCAGCAACTGGCCGGACACGTAGAGCGCTACGCTGTCCGGCCCGTGCCTGGCGATCGTGTCGGCGAAGCCGGCAGCCACCCGGTCCAGCGCCGCGTCCCAACTCGTCCGCGCCCCGTCCATGGAGGGGTACAGCAGCCGCCCCTCGAGCGACAACGTCTCCCCGAGCGCCGCGCCCTTGCTGCAGAGCCGGCCGAAATTGGCCGGGTGCGCCGGGTGGCCGGCGATCTCTGCGGTTCCTGGGCCGTCCGCCCGCGCGAGCACGCCGCAGCCGACGCCGCAATAGGGACAGGTCGTGCGCGTGGGCACTAGTAGACGTCGCGCAGGTAGCGGCCTTGGCGGGCGAGCGCCACGATCCAATCGCGCGCCTGCGCCTCGTCGAGCCCGCCTTCCTGCCGGGCAACCTGCCGCAGCGCCGCATCCACGTCCTTGGCCATGCGGCTCGCGTCACCGCACACGTAAAAATGCCCGCCGCGCTGCAGCCAATCCCAGAGGTCGCCGGCCTGCTCCAGCATCCGGTGCTGGACATAGATCTTGCGCGCCTGATCGCGGGAGAACGCGGTGTCGAGCCGGGACAGGGTGCCGTCCGCGAGCCAGGCTTGCAGCTCGGCGCGGAACAGGAAGTCGGTCGCGCCGCGCTGGTCGCCGAAGAACAGCCAGGCCTTGCCGCGGATGCCTAATGCTGCCCGCTCCTGCAGAAAGGCGCGGAACGGCGCGATGCCGGTGCCGGGGCCGCACATGATGATGGGCGCCGCCGGGTCGGCGGGCAGGCGGAAATGGCTGGTGGTGATCGTCGCCTGCACCGGCCCGGCGTCCACGGCGCGCTCGGCGAGGAACGCGCTCGCTACGCCCCGGCGCACCCGCCCGCGCAGCTCGCGCCCCACCACGCCGACGCAGAGATGCACCTCGCCCGGTGTCGCGCGCGGGGACGACGCGATCGAGTAGAGCCGGGGTTTCAGCGCCGGGAGGGACCTGACCAGATTGGCGAGCGGCGGCCGCGCCGAGGGAAAGGCGAGCAGCAGGTCGAGCAGGTCCGCATCGCCGGGCTCCGCGCCGTCCTCGCCGTCGCCCAGCCGGCGCAGCGCCGCCGCGTGGCGCGGGTCGGCCGCCGTCATGGCCAGCAGGTCCAGCGTGCGGTCGAGCGGGCGGGCGATATCGGAATGGGCGGACAGGGCCTCGCGCAACGGTCGCGCCGTGCCGTCGGGGCAGGGGACCGAGGTCTCCCCGTCCGTGCCGAGCGCCGCGATGACCTGCTCGACCAGCGCCGGGTCGTTGCGGGCGGCGAGGCCGATGGAGTCGCCGGCCTCGTAGGTCAGTCCGCTGCGCGCGAAGTCGATGACGACGTGCCGCACGTCCTTCTCGCTGCCGGCGCCGGTCAGCCGATGCGCCGCGCGCACCAGCACGGAGGCGCCGGCCGGCGCTGCGGGTTTCGGCGCAGCGACGGGTGCCGTCATTGGCGCTTCGGCCAGCATCGCCTTCAGCGCCCGCATGGTCGGCTTCTCGCCCGGCACGCACAGCGACGCGCTCGTCTCGCGTCCTTCGGCCAGGGCCTCGGCGTAGGTCTGGCAAAGATAGCCGCACTGGCCGCAGTCGAGCTGCGCCATGGCGGCCATCATGCGCCGGGCCAGCGGCTTGCCGTCCGCCAGCGCCAGCCGGTCCGGCAGGTCGAGCGCCGGGTCATACCAGGGGAACTCCTCGGCGGCGGGCGCCGGGGCCATCGACATGCCGGCGCCCCCGCCATACAGCCCGGCGAGGAACCCGTTGAGCCAGGAGCGCTGCGCCGCGGAGAACGGCGCGTTCTCGGGGATGAGGGGGGTGGGCGGATTGATCGCGTTCACCGCTACGCCTCCACCGCCACGCGGTCGCACAACTCGGCCAGCGCTGCATCCGGCTGGCCGGCCGTCCAGTCCTGGAAGCTCAGCGTGGGCGCCTGGTCGCGCCACGCCCGCAGCAGCGACAGCACCCTGGGCGGCAGGTCCTCGAACGCCACCTTCGCGCGCACCAGCCGGCCGATGCGCTGCTCAGGCCCAGCGCCGCCGCCCACGTGCAGGTCGTAGCCCTCGACCAGCTCGTCGCCCTGCTCCACCTTGGCGCCGAGCAGCCCGATATCGCCGACCAGGTGCTGTGCGCAGCTATGGTGGCAGCCGGTCAGGTGGATGTTGACCGGCCGGTCCACCGTGATGCGCCGCTCCAGCCAGTCCACCAGCTCCGCCGCGTGCCGCTTCGTGTCGCTCGCCGCGAACTTGCAGCCCGCGTTGCCTGCAGGCGACCAGCCCGCCGCGCAGGTGCGACGCCTGCCAACCCAGCCCCAACCCGGCGATCGCGTCGAGCGCCGCCCCGACTCGGTCCTCGGGAATGTCGGACAGGAGGAGGTTCTGCCACACGGTCAGCCGGATCGTGCCGGAGCCGAAGGCCTGCGCCACGTCGGCCAGGCCGCGCATCTGCTCGGCGGTGAGCCGCCCGACCGGGCAGGTCACGCCGATATAGCAGCGCCCGACCTGCCTCTGCGGATGCACGCCGACATGGCCGTGCTTGTCCTGCGCCGGCCGCGGCAGCAGGGCCGCCTCGTCCACCCGCAGCAGCTTGCGGCCGAGGGTCGTCTCGACTTCATCGAGGAAGCGCGGCAAGCCCCAGCGGTCCAGCAGGTATTTCAGCCGCGCCTTCTTGCGGTCGGTCCGGTCGCCGTGGGCGATGAACACGCGCAGGATCGCGTCGCACACCGCGGTCGTCTCCGAGGGCGGCACCAGCACGCCGGTGCCGCGCGCGAAGTCCCGATGCCCGGTGATGCCGCCCAGGGCGAGCCGGTACGAGACGCCGCCCTCGACGAGTGCTGTGGCGGTGAAGGCGATGTCGTTCGTGTCCTCCAGCACCGCCACGCGCCCGCCGCCATCGAACGCGATGTTGAACTTGCGCGGTAGGCCGTAGAGCTCGCGGTGATTCAGGATATGATGGTGGATCGCGCGCGCGTGTGGCCGCGTGTCGATCAGCTCCTGCGGATCGATCCCGGCGGTGGGGCTGCCGGTCACGTTGCGCACGTTGTCGGCGCCAGCCCCGCGCGAGGTGAGGCCCAGCTCGGCCAGGCGCCACAGCACCTCCGGCGCCGCCTCCGCGCCGATCTCGCGTACCTGCAAATTGGCGCGCGTCGTGATGTCCGCGTAGCCGCCGCCCAACTCGTCCGCGAGGTCGGCGACGCCGCGGAACTGGGCGGCCGACACGATGCCGCCGGGCATGCGCAGCCGGCACATGAAGCTGTCCTGCGCCGGGGCGACGTAGAACAGGCCCTGGTACTTGGTCATGAACACATCGGTCCCTTTGGGGAACCGGCCCTCGGCCGCGCGCGCGGCGAGCTCGTCGTAGCGGTCGAGCGGGTTGCGCTGACGCTTGGCCTCCTCCTCCGGCACCAGCTTGCCGCCCGCGGCGATCGTGCGGTCCTGCGCCGCCCGCTGCAGGTCGGATGGGTCGGACGGTGGCCCCCCAGTGTCGTTTCCTGGCGCGAGCGGCAGACCCAGCGAGCCGCGCTTGGCCTCCACCCCAGCCATGAAGCCTTTGAGGTATTCCTGCTGATCCTGCGAGAATGGCTGATCCGTCATGCATGCGCCTCGGCGGCAGGGCCGAACGCCAGGGCGGCGCGCATGGCGCCCAAGTCCCGCCGCGTGGCGATCAAGTCGAGATACCAGGGCGCGTCCGCCGTCTCGCCGTACAGCATCGCGCCGACCAGCCGGCCGTCCCGCACCAGCAGGCGCCGATACTGCCCGGCGTCCGCGTCATGCAGCACGATCGGCTCGGCGCCGTCAGCCTCGACCGCGCCGGCCGACCACACGCCCGCGCCCGCCACCTTGAGCGCCGTCGCGTCCGATGCCGGGGCGTATTGCGCGGCCTCACCGAGGATGGTCCGCGCCGCCACCTCCGCCTGCGCCAGCGCGGGCGCCACCAGCCCGCAGCACTGCCCATCGACCTCCGCGCACTCGCCGATCGCCAGCACGTCCGGATCGGAGGTGCGCATCGCCGCGTCCACCACGACCCCACGCCCAACCTGCAAGCCAGCCTCCTGCGCCAGCCCGGCGTTCGGCCGTATGCCGACAGCGACCACCACCAGGTCCGCCGCGATCCGCCGACCGTCCGATAGCCGCACGGCTTCGACCCGGTCCGCCCCTTCGATCGCGGACGACGCCGCGCCGAGCACGGTCATCACCCCCTGATCGGCCAGGCGCTGCCGCAGCAGCCGGGCGGCGGGATCGTCGAGCTGGCGCTCCATCAGCCGGCCGACGGCGTGCACGACCGTGACGCGCATGCCGCGCCGGGCCAGGCCGGCGGCCGCCTCCAGCCCGAGCAGCCCACCGCCGATGACGACAGCCGCGCCGCCCGTATGCGCCGCCGCGATCATGGCGCGGACGTCATCGAGCGTGCGGTAGGCGAGCACGCCGGGCAGGTCGGCGCCGGGCAGCCGCAGCCGCACCGGCTCGGCGCCGAGCGCCAGGACGAGCGTGTCGTAGGGGATGTGCGCGCCATCGGCGAGCAGCAGCCGCTTCGCCGCGCGCTCGATCGCGGCGACGCGCGTGCCGGGGCGGTGCGTCACGCGGAGCTCGGCCAATTGCCGGTCGGTGTGGGTGACGAGCGCTGCCTCGTCGAGATCGCCGGCTAAAAATTGGCTGAGCGCCACCCGGTTGTACGGCGCCCCAACCTCCGCGCCGATCAGCGTAACATCCACGCCCCGTCGCGACAGGCGCTCCGCGCAGCGCACCCCGGCCGGCCCGGCGCCGATAATAACGACCCCGGCCACGGTTCAGGCCGCCTCGGCCGGGTTGCGGTGCCGGGCGTAGAGGAACTCCATGACGGCGGCGCGCGCCTTGATGAAGCGCGGGTCGTTCACCAGCGCCAGCCGGTCGCGCGGGCGGGGCAGGGGCACGGTCAGCACCTCGCCGATGGTCGCCTCCGGCCCGTTCGTCATCATGACGATCCGGTCCGAGAGCAGCACCGCCTCGTCCACGTCGTGCGTGATCATCAGCACGGTGGTGCCGAGCCGGGCATGCAGCTCCATCACCTGGTCCTGCAGGTGCGCCCGCGTCAGCGCGTCGAGCGCGCCGAACGGCTCGTCCAGCAGCAGGACCTTGGGCTGCATCGCGAGCGCGCGGGCGATGCCGACGCGCTGCTTCATGCCGCCGCTGATCTCGCCGGGCCGCTTGTCCGCGTGGCTGGTCATGCGGACGAGGGCGAGGTTGTGGCTCACCCAGGCGTCCCGCTCGGAGCGCGACTTGGTGCGGCCCATCACCTGGTCCACGGCGAGCCGCACGTTCTCGCGGCAGGTCAGCCAGGGCAGCAGGCTGTGGTTCTGGAACACCACGGCGCGGTCCGGCCCGGGCTCGTTCACCTCGCGCCCCTCCAGCACCACGCCCCCGGCTGTCGCCCGCAGCAGTCCGGCGACGATGTTGAGCAGGGTGGACTTGCCGCAGCCGGAGTGGCCGATGATCGCGACATACTCGCCCTGCGTCACCGGCAAAGTCACGTCCTGCAGCACCGCGGGGCTGCCGGGGTTGAAGCGGATGTCGACGCCGGAGATCTCGAGGAAGCTTGCCATGGCCTTAGGCCGCCGCCGTGCCGCGCGTGGCCATGCGGCCCGCGAGGGCGACGCAGCGGTCCAGCACGAAGCCGACCAGGCCCACGTAGATCAGCGCCACGATGATGTCGCTGGTGTTGCTGCTGTTCCAGGCGTCCCAGATGAAGAAGCCGATGCCGACGCCGCCGACCAGCATCTCGGCCGCGACGATGGCGAGCCAGGACAGGCCGATGCCGATCCGCAGCCCGGTGAAGACGTACGGCGCGGCCGAGGGCAGCACGATGCGGGCGAAGTAGCGCAAGCCCCGCAGCCGGATCACCTTTGCTACGTTGCGGTAATCCTGCGGCACGTTGCGCACGCCGACCGCCGTGTTGATGATCACCGGCCAGATCGCCGTGATGAAAATGACGAAGATCGCGCTCGGCTGGGCGTCGCGGAACGCGGCTAAGGACAGCGGCAGCCACGCGAGCGGCGGCACCGTGCGCAGCACCTGGAAGATCGGGTCGAGCCCGCGCATCGCCACCGGGCTGGTGCCCACCAGCATCCCGAGCGCGACCCCTGCCGCGCCCGCCAGCACGAAGCCGAGCGCCACGCGCTGCAGGCTGGCGAGCAGGTGCCAGAACAGCCCCTTGTCCAGCCCGCCGCGGTCGAAGAACGGATCGACGATCAGGTCATGGCTCGCCGTCCAGACGGTGCTGGGCGGCGGCAGGCTCGACCCGGGCCGGCTGGCGGCGAGCTGCCACACGCCGAGCAGCACCGTGAGCACCACCACCAGCGGCGCCGCGTTCCGTGCCGCTGCTTGGAGCCGAGCGACGCCGGCCCGCCCCGCCTCGCGCCACCGCCCGGTCGGCGCGGTCAGCGAGGGAGCGTCGGGCCGGACGTCATTGAGCGCGAGTGTCATGCCGTGCTCCTCAGGCCGTCATCTTCTTGATGGCGAGGCCCGCGAGGTAGTCGGAAGGCCTCGCCGGATCGAACACGGCGCCGTCGAAGAAGCGCTCCGGCCCGCGCGACGTGCCGGCCGGAAGCTCCGCCGCCGCCACCCCGGCCATCCCGGCCGCCACGCGCCAGATATCCTCGCGGTTCACCGCTGCGATCAGCGCCTTCGTGTCCAGATCGGGCGGCAGCACGCCCCAGCGCTGGTTCTCCGTCAGGAACCACAGCTCGTGCGACTGGAACGGGTAGGACGCCGCATCCGCCCAGAACTTCATCCGCAGCGTCGAGCCCTCGACCCGGCGCCCATCGCCATAGTCCACATCCCCGCGCGACCGCGGCAGGATGTCCGCCGGCGGCACGTTGAACCAGGCGCGCCGGCCCAGCATCGCGGAGAGCTCGGCCTTGTTGCCGGGCTCGTCCGCCCAACGCTGCGCCTCGATCACCGCGGCCGTGATCGCCTCGGCCGCGCGCGGATGGCGGCCGACCCAATCCGCCCGCATCGCGAGCGACTTCTCCGGGTGGTCGCGCCAGATCTCGCCCGTGACGCACGCGGTGTAGCCGAGCTTCTGGTTCACGAGATGGTCGTTCCACGGCTCGCCCACGCAGAACGCGTCCATGGTGCCGACCTTCATGTTCGCCACCATCTGCGGCGGCGGCACGACGATGGTCTGCACCTCCCGCTGGGGGTCGATGCCGCCGGCCGCGAGCCAGTAGCGCAGCCACAAATCGTGCGTGCCGCCGCGGAAGGTCATCGCGACCTTGTTGTCCGTCTTCGCGGCGAAGGCCGCCTTGAGCGGCGCCGAATCGAGGGTGGCGCCGGGCAGCGCCTTTGCGACGCTGATCGCCTGGCCGTTGGTGTTCAGCCGGGCCAGGATCTGCATCGGCGCGATCTGCCCGTTCTGCACCACGCGCCCGGTCTGCATGAGGTAGGGCAGCGGCGTCAGGATATGCGCGCCGTCGATGCCGCCCGCGCCGCCCCCCAGCACCAGGTTGTCCCGCGTGCCGCCCCAGGACGCCTGCTTCAGCACCTCCACGTCCGGAATGCCGTACTTGGCGAACAGGCCGCGCTCCTTCGCCACGATGAGCGGCGCCGAGTCGGTCAGCGCGATGTAGCCCAGCAGCGCCTTGCGCGTCTCCGGTCCGGCGCCCTGGGCATGCGCGCCGCCGGGCAGCGCCGCCCGCGCCGCCGTCAGCACGGCAGCCGCTGCGGCGCCTTGCAGAACAGCTCGCCGGCCGACGCCGAAAGGGGATGGTTCTGGCATGGCGAACTCTCCTGGATGCCGGCTGCGACCGACACGAAAGCAGGCATCAGCCTTCGTGCCGCCGACTATGCCGCTCTCATATGCCCAGGAAAAGTGCTATCTCGCGGATGCAGCATAAGAATTCTGGTTTCTGTGCGTCAACAGGCTAATTCATCATCAATTGCCTAATAAATATGCAGACTTGGCTATTAAAGTGCCACCGCCACAAGTGGCCCCGATTGTCATTTCGGCGTCGGCTGCTCGCTGAACTCGACGACGGGATCGACCAGCAAGGGCCATCCATCCACGACTCGCCGGTTCGCCACCGTCGCCACGACCGTCACCGCGCAATGCGGGTTCGGCACAGCAGCGGCGCAAGTTTCCAGCAGGTGCTTGATCTGGTCCCGGGGCATCCCTCCGTACTCCAGTCGAGCGAAGGTGCCGGGCAGCATGATGACCGCGTCCCTGACCGTGGCGCCGTAGAGCGGGACATGGGCGAGCCGGATGCGCTGGCCGACATAGTCATCCCGATAGACGGCTAGATCGACCGCCGAGAGGTCCCTCACGTCCGAGGCGGGTTCCGGGACCAGGACCCACTGCCCATCCCGCAGCTCGAGCATCCGTCCGTTGTCGAGCAGGATCGGGCTGGGCGCGGAGAACGTCACCGACCCGTCGGGCTGGAGCAGCACGA
>JBBSIT010000062.1:0-11763 GCA_038231995.1 Acetobacterales bacterium
CGATCACGGTGCAGGCGTTCGGCGAGAGCCGTCCGCTGGTGCCGACCGCCGACGGCGTGCGCGAGCCGCAGAACCGCCGGGTCGAGATCGTGCTGCGCTGAAGGCACGCGACCGCACGACCATACGGCACGACGCAACAGAGGGGCCGGTCCAGCAATGGACCGGCCTTTCGACCATAGGGCGGGTCGTGTCCGCACGCCTCGCCAGAAATCACCGTTCAGGCTAAGTTCGGCAACCATCGACGCCTGATCGCTTTGCATGCCAACGCCGCACATGCGGTCCGAACAGGAGAGACCGGATGCCGACCCGCACCACCCTGCTAGCGGCCACCCTGCTCGCGCCAATCGCGCTCGGCGCCGGCCACGCGCTCGCGCAGCCGGTCAGCGGGCTGTATATCGGCGGTGCCGGCGGCGGCAACCTCCTCGAATCCGAACGGCAGACCCGGCGCACCATCGGCGGCTTCGATACCGGCCGGCGCACGCTCCTGTTCGACTCCGGGTTCGTGGGCCTCGGCAGCGTCGGCTACGGCTTCGGTAACGGCGTGCGGGTCGAGATCGAGGGCAGCTACCGCTATAACCACATCGACCCCGGCGGGGCGCCGAACCGCATCTCGATCGGCGGGCGCGAGCAGAAATACGGCGTGATGGTCAACGCCCTGTTCGACCTGGACATTCGCAGCCCGTACATCTTCCCCTATATCGGCGGCGGCGTCGGCTACCAATGGGTGGACCTGCGCTCCCGCCACGTGTTGTCCGCCCTGGGCGGGGCGACGAGCGAGCGGCTCGATGGCACGGATGCGAGCTTCGCCTATCAGGGGATCGCCGGGCTGTCGTTCCCCATCCCGCCCGTGCCCGGCCTGTCGCTCACGGCGGAGTACCGGTTCATGGGCCTGACGGGCGACCGGTCGTTCAGCGGCACCTTCGCCCAGGTCGGCCAGCCGACGCGCTCGCTGCGGGTTTCGACCGAGGACAACTACAATCATAGCCTGCTGCTGGGCCTGCGCTACGCCTTCAACACCGTCCGCCCCGCAGCGCCGGCTGCACCCGCGTCGGAGGCGGCACCGGCTCCGGCGCCGGCGCGGACCTACCTGGTGTTCTTCGACTGGGACCGGGCCGACCTGACGGACCGCGCACGGCAGATCATCGCCGAAGCGGCGCAGGCGACGACGCGGGTGCAGGTGACGCGCATCGAGGTGGCCGGCCACGCCGACCGCTCGGGCACGGTGCCCTACAACCAGGCGCTGAGCCAGCGCCGGGCGCAGAACGTGGCGGCCGAGCTGGTGCGGCTCGGCGTCGCACGCCAGGCGATCACGGTGCAGGCGTTCGGCGAGAGCCGTCCGCTGGTGCCGACCGCCGACGGCGTGCGCGAGCCGCAGAACCGCCGGGTCGAGATCGTGCTGCGCTAGGCGAGCTGGGGGCACCGGGTCGCGCCCCCGCTCCGGTCAGCGCCGCCGGCTGGCCGTCCGGGCGGCCGGGCGGACGGGCGCTTCGGGCGTCGTGCAGGTCGTCAGGGACACTGGCTGCGACAGCGCCTTGCCCGCGGCGAAGTCCGGCAGCTCCGCGCCGCCCTTGAGCGCCTGCACCTCGTCGAAGATGCTCGCGTTCTCCGCGCAGAACTGGGTGCCGCGCTTCAGCCCGTTCTGCGACTGGCTGTTGGCGAGCTGGGTGATGTAGTCGTCATGCTGCTTCTGAGCCTGGCGACCGTAAGCGCGGCTGAAATACGCGCCCAGCGCCTTGTCCGACGACATCAGGTCGGGCCGGTACTTCACCACGAACTCGTTGTATTTCTCGTTCACGTTGCAAGTCAGCGCCGTGACCATCAGTTGGCTCTTGAGGCCCGTCACGTCGAACGCATGGCGATCCGCAGGACGCGCGCAGGTCTGCGCGGCCGCGACGTGGCTCGTCAGGAGTCCGGCAGCAACCAGGCCGGAAAGAAAGATGCGCATGTTGTTCTCCAGGCCGAATGGACTGCGAGCCGGAGGCTCGCCGTTGCCCCCGACGTGCGCCGGCGCATGAGGTAAACCGCGCATAGCACGGATTTGCAACCGGAATTCTTGGAGCCGCCTTGACGCCCCGCCGGCTGTAGCGCGGCTGCCGCAGCCTTGGCGCCAAGGGGGCGTGACGGTTCGGTGTCGGCAAGGCAAGCTGTCCGCCTGGAAGCTCAGGACCAGCATGACCGTCACCGGCCTCGACCCGTTCGCCAGCTACGATCCCGGCCGCTACTTCTGCGAGCTGAATCCGCGCGACGGCGATGGCGGCTCGGCGGCACTCGTGCGCGAACGCATCCGCGCCATCGGGCTTCCCGCCCTGCGCGCCCGGGCGGCGGCCGCGGAGAACGACCTGTTCAACCTCGGCATCACCTTCACGGTCTATTCCGACGCGCTGGCGATCGACCGCATCCTGCCGTTCGACTGCGTGCCGCGGGTGCTGACGGCGGCGGAGTGGTCGCGCATGGAGCGCGGCGTGGTGCAGCGGGTGCAGGCGCTCAACCTGTTCCTCGCCGACATCTACAACGCGAAGCACATCGTCCGCGATGGCGTCATCCCGGCCGGCCTCGTGTTCGGCAACGCCAACTATCGGCCGGAGATGGAGGGCTTCCCCGTCCGGTTCGGCACATACGTCCATATCTGCGGCATCGACATCGTGCGCGACGAGGCGGGCGAGTTCTGCGTGCTGGAGGACAACGCCCGCACGCCGTCGGGCGTGTCCTACGTCATCGAGAACCGGCACCTCATGCTGCGCGCCTTCCCCGACCTGATGGCGGGGCTCCGGCTGCGTCCGGTGGACGATTACGGCCGCCGGCTGCGCGGCGCCATGGACGAGGTCGCGCCCGAGGGCGTAGCGGACCCGCAGGTCGTGCTGCTCAGCCCCGGCATCTACAACTCCGCCTATTTCGAGCACGTGGTCCTGGCGCGCGAGATGGGGGTGCCGCTGGTCGAGGGCGCGGACCTGTGCGTCGAGGATGACCGGGTCTACATGCGCACCACCGCCGGGCTGCGGGCGGTGCACACGATCTACCGCCGCATCGGCGATGATTTCCTCGACCCCACCGTGTTCCGTCTGGAAAGCATGATCGGCGTGCCCGGCCTGATCCGCGCCTGGCGCCGCGGCAACGTGGCGCTGGCCAACGCCGTCGGCACCGGCGTCGCGGACGACAAGGCGGTCTATGCCTACATGCCGCGCATCATCCGCTACTACCTCGACCAGGACGCCATCCTGCCCAACGTGGACACCCACATCTGCGGCGAGGCGGACGGGCTGGCCCACACGCTCGCCCATCTCGATCAGCTCGTGGTCAAGCCGGTGGGCGAGAGCGGCGGATACGGTATCACGATCGGCCCGCGCGCGTCGGCGGCCGAGCTGGAGACGGCGCGCGCGGCGCTGGTGGCCGAGCCGTCGAACTGGATCAGCCAGCCGATGATCGGGCTCTCGGTCGCGCCTACGCTGACCGACTCCGGGATGCGGCCGCGGCACCTCGATCTCCGGCCCTTCGCGGTCACGGGACGGGACACCTGGGTCCTGCCCGGCGGCCTGTCCCGCGTCGCGCTCAAGGAGGGCAGCCTGGTCGTCAACTCCTCGCAGGGCGGCGGCTCCAAGGATACTTGGGTCTTAGCGGAATGACCGGCCTGCTGCAGAACCTGCCGCTGCTGGCGCGCTACGCCGAGGGCTTGTTCTGGATGGCGCGCTACCTGGAGCGGGTCGAGAACCTCGCGCGGCTGATCGATGTGACGCAGACGTTCGAGAGCCCGGGCCGCGAGCGGGAGAGCTGGTCCGCCCTCGTCGCCATCCATGCCGATGGCGAGCGGTTCACCCGGGACGTGGGCGAGCCGGACGCCATGGCGGTCAAGCGCTTCTACCTGCTCGACGGCGGCAACCCGACCAGCGTGCGCGCCAGCATCGAGGGTGCGCGGATGAACGCGCGCACCTTGCGCCCGCTCATCAGCACCGAGATGTGGATGCAGCTCAACGTGTTCCACCGCGACCTCACGCTGATCGAGCCGGCCGAGCTGGAGGGCGACGCGCTGTCCCGCCTGTGCCGGCGCATCAAGGAGGGCGTGCAGGCCCATACGGGGATCACCGAGGGCACGTTCTTCCGCGACCAAGGCTGGCATTTCTACGAGCTTGGCCGGCTGATCGAGCGGGCCGACCAAACGACCCGGCTGCTCGACATCAAGTGGCACCTTCTTGTCCCGGCCGGCGCGGAGGAACGGCGCGTCATCGAGCTGACGCAGTGGGGCGCGGTGCTGCGGGCGGCAGCGGGCTACCACGCGTTCCGCCGGGTCGCGCAGGCCGGGTTCCGGCCGGCCGATGTCGTGGCGTTCCTGCTGGCCGACACCTCGTTCGCCCGCAGCGTGGCATTGTGCGTGGGGCAGATGGAGTGGCATCTCAGCCAGCTCCGCAGCCGCTACGGCCTGCGCGGCACGGCGGGGCCGCTGGAGCGCATCGAGACCGTGCGCGCGGCGCTGCAAGGCCCGCTGGAGCAGTTGATCCCGGTGGGGCTGCACGAATTCCTCGACGGGCTGCAGCGCGACCTGGGCGTGCTGGCCGCCGAGCTTGGCACGGCGTTCTTCCGGGACTGGCGGCCGCTGGCGCAATGGCAGGATCAGTCGCAGAACGGATCGCAGGGCCAATCGCAGGGCCAGCGATAAGACCGGCACAACATCCGGATGGCCCGGCGCCGCCATGCCCGGCATAGTCGCGCCATGGACACGATGATCCCGCTCGCCACCCAGGACGACGCCCGCAGCGAGCGCGCGGCGCTGGCCCAGCTCGTGGTGAAGGACGCCTGCGCCTTCATTGAGGCGGAGGAGGCGATCCCCTCGCTGGACCGGCTGGCGGCGCGATCCGGATACTCGCGGTTCCATTTCCTGCGCCTGTTCCGCGACACCATCGGGGTCACGCCGCGCAGCTACGCCGAGAGCGTGCGCGCCCGCCGGCTGCAGGCGGCGCTGACCGCCGGCGCTCGGGTGGCGGACGCGGTGGCGGAGGCCGGCTGCGGGTCGGAGAGCCGGGTGTACGAGCATACCGGACGGCTGCTGGGCATGACGCCGGGGGCGGCGCGCCGGGGCGGGGCGGGCGAGGTGATCCGCACGGCGTTCGCGGACTGCCCGTTCGGCCGGATGCTCGTGGGCGCGACCGATGCCGGCGTGTGCTTCCTCGGCTTCGCCGAGCCGGACGACGCACTGATGGGCGACCTGCGCCGCCGCTTCCCGAACGCGCGGGTGCTGCAGGACAACGTGGCGCTGGCCGGCACGGTGCGCGCGGTGCTGGATTACTTGCGGGAACCCAAGGCGGCGCTATCCCTGCCGCTCGACCTGCGCGGCACGGCGTTCCAGCAGCGCGTATGGTCGGCGCTGTGCCGCATCCCGCCGGGCGAGACCAGGAGCTACGCCGAGGTCGCCGCCATGATCGGCGCGCCGCGGGCGGTGCGGGCGGTGGCGCGGTCCTGCGCAACTAACCCGGTGTCGCTCGCCGTGCCGTGCCATCGTGTGGTGGGCAGCGACGGCAGCCTCACGGGGTATCGCTGGGGCGTGCCGCGCAAGCGGGCGCTGCTCGCGGCGGAGAAGGGTTGATCGGTCAGGCGCGCCGCACGGCGAGGGCGGCGTCGGCGCGCATTCCGGACAGATTGATGGCCAGCGCGCCGTTATCGGTCTCGGCGGTCAGGGTTCCCGCTTCGCGTCCGTCCCTTGTGTCCCATATCGAGACCCGGTAGCGGCCCGGCGCCAATCCCGGCACCTGGATGGACACCGGTCCGCCCATGCCCGGGTCCACCCGCCCGTCCAGCAGCAGCGGCCGCTGCCGCAGCAGATAGAGCACCGCCTGCGAGGCGTCGCCGCAGCCGAAGCATGCGATGTCCGGATCGCTGACCTCCAGCCCGTCGAGCAGTCGGCGGTCGAACCGGGTCCAGTCGATCAGCGGCAGGAACCCGGCCAGCGCGAGTTGCGCCCGCCGCATGCCCGGCGTCAGCGCATGCGGGTTGCGGTTGGGCCAGCGCATGCCGCCGCCAGCGCCGCCGCAGGCCAGATGGACCCAGTGGATATGCCGGAAATACTCGTCGTCGAACCCCTCGGGCAGCGTCACGCCGCCGTCCTTGAAGGTGCAGATCGGGCCGTGCTCGGTGTCGAAGAACGGGCGCTGGTCGGTGATCTCGTCCAGCGCCTCGCGCATCAGCCGCCCCACGGCGAGCGCGGGGGCGACCGTGTCGGTCGGCGCGTCGATCGTGCCCTCCTCGTAGAAATGGCTGTTGGCGAAGTCGAGCGCGGGGTGGCGGAAAATCGGCTCGTTCAGCCAGGGCTTCCAGCCGAGCTCGGGGCCGAACACCGAGACGCATTGCAGGTGATCCCACCCGTGCGCGGCGCGCTCTACGCCGCGCAGGAAGGGGCTGATGTCGTCGATGTAGTCCTGGAAGCAGGTGTAGACGTTGTCTCCTTGAACGGGGTGCATCTCGTTCCAGAGATCCCAGGCGAACAGCGCGCCGCTGTCGCCCCAGCGCTCGGCGGCGAAGCGCAGCCGGGCCTTGATCGCCTCGCGCGTCTCCGGGCAGACCAACAGACGGGTGCGGTCGGCGCACGGGCCGCCGTTGGCGGCGTTGTAGGGATGCAGGTCCCAGCGCACCCAGTGGAAATAGGTGTCGAACGGCGTCAGCAGGATGCGCATGCCGGCGGCCTCGCAGAGCTGGAACAGGTCGTCCCACACCTGCACCATCGCCGGGTTGAACTGCCCGGCGGGCTGCTCGATGAAGTGCCGGCCGGTCTCGGCGTATTCCAGCATCAGCCGTAGGCAGGTGACGCCGTGGCCGCGCAGCCAGGCGAGATGGCGCGTCACGGCGGGCAGGTCGCGCCGGTCGTGCAGGCCGTCGAACTCGACCCAGCTGATCGAGTCGTTCTGGCCGATGGGAGTCCAGGGCGCGCCGTGCTCGTCGGTGAAATAGGGCGCGTTGGGCGCTCGCTGAATCCAGGGCATGGTGGGCAAGGGGCAACTCTCGGGGGCGCCGGACCTGACCCGTTGCGTCGCGTTCTCGAGCCTCATCGGACGGTCGTGACCCGCAGCGCGTTGGTCGTGCCGCGCTGGTTGAACGGGATGCCGGCGGTGACGACGAGCTCGTCGCCGGGTTTGGCGAAGCCTTCGGCGTGGGCGATGCGGGCGGCGCGGGCGACGGTCTCGGTCATGGTGTGGAGCTCGCCGGTGATCACGGCGTGCACGCCCCAGACGACGGCGAGGCGGCGCGCGGTGGCGAGGTTGGGCGTCAGTCCCAGCACCGGGCACTCCGGCCGCTCGCGGGCGACGCGCAGGACGGTGCTGCCGCCCTCGGTGAAGGCGGCGATCACGGTGGCGCCGATGGTGTGTGCGATCTGGCGGGCAGCGGCGGCGATGGCGTCCGCGCTGAGGCGCTCCGGGTCGGGGCGGCTCGCGTCGGTTATGCTGCGCCAGCCCGGGTCGCGCTCCACCCGCTCCACGATGCGATCCATGATGTTGACGCTCTCGTAGGGGAACTGCCCGGCGGCCGTCTCGGCGCTCA
The DNA here is from genome assembly GCA_038231995.1 of Acetobacterales bacterium. Taxonomy (GTDB): domain Bacteria; phylum Pseudomonadota; class Alphaproteobacteria; order Acetobacterales; family Acetobacteraceae; genus JBBSIT01. Next base: position 7,519 of record JBBSIT010000062.1, read on the forward strand.
GCATCACCGCGTCGGCGCCGTCGAACACGGCGGTCGCCACGTCGGACGCCTCGGCGCGGGTGGGGGCGGGGGCGCTTATCATGCTCTCCAGCATCTGGGTGGCGACGACGACGGGCAGGCCGCGCTCGCGGGCCGCGCGGACGATGCGCTTCTGCGCGAGCGGCACCTCCTCGGGCGGCAGCTCCACGCCGAGGTCGCCGCGCGCGACCATGACGGCGTCGGACAGGGCCAGGATGGCGTCGAGGTTATCCAGCGCCTGCGGCTTCTCCATCTTGGTCATGATCCAGGCCCGGCCGTCGGCGATCCCCTTGGCCTCCGCCACGTCCTCGGCGCGCTGAACGAAGCTCAGGCCGATATAGTCCACGCCGTGCTCGAGCGCGAAGGCGAGGTCGGCGCGGTCCTTCACCGTCAGCGCCGGGATCGGTAGCGCCACGTCCGGCACGTTCACGCCCTTGCGGTCCGACAGCGCGCCGCCGACCATGACCTCGCATTCCAGGTGGTCGTCGCGCTGGTGCACGACGCGCAGGCGCAGCTTGCCGTCATCGAGGAGCAGGGAGGTGCCGATGCCGGCCGCCTGCAGGATCTCGGGGTGCGGCAACTGCACGCGGCGGGTGTCGCCCGGCGTGGGGCTCATGTCGAGGCGGAACATCTGGCCGGTCTGCAGGTGCACGCGGCCGGCCTGGAAACGGCCGACGCGCAGCTTGGGGCCCTGCACGTCGGCGAGGATGCCGATCGGCCGGCCGGTCTGCTCCTCCAGCGCGCGGATCATCGCGATGCGCGCGGCGTGGTCCTCGTGCGTGCCGTGGCTGAAGTTGAGGCGGAACACGTCGGCGCCGCCCTGGAACAGGCGGGACAGCATCTCGGGCGTGGAGCTGGCCGGCCCCAGCGTCGCGATGATCTTGGTGCGACGGCGGCGTCGCAGCTTGATGCGGGCTGGCATGGAGGTCCCTTCAGTCAGGCGACGAGGATGGCGCGGAGGTCGTTCACGTTGGTCAGCGTCGGCCCGGTGCGGATGAGGTCGCCGATGGCGTCGAACAGGCCGTAGCTGTCATGCGCCGCCAGCACCGCACGGGGATCGAGGCTGCATGCGCGGGCTCGGGCCAGCGTGTCGGGCGTTGCGAAGGCGCCGGCTGCGTCCTCCGTGCCGTCGATGCCGTCGGTGTCGCCGGCGAGCGCCCAGATGCCTGCCTCGGCGGTGAGCGCCACCGCGAGGCCGAGCAGGAACTCCGTGTTGCGGCCGCCGCGCCCGGCAGGGCCGCGGCCGCCCCCGCTTTGCACGAGCGTGACCGTGGTCTCCCCGCCCGAGAGCAGCACGCAGGGCGGGGCGGCCGGCTCCCGGTTCCGGCGCGCGCTGCGGGCGATGCCGGCCATGACCGTGCCGAGCTCGCGGCTCTCGCCCTCGATCGCGTCGCCGAGGATCAGCGGGGCGAGGCCGTGGGCGCGCGCGACATCGGCGGCGGCGCGGAGCGCCGTGGCGGGGGTGGCGCTCAGGCGGACGTCCGGCGGCACCAAACTGGGCTTCGGCGTCTCCGGCCCGTCGAGCAGGGGCAGGTCCAGCCCGTAGCGCGCCGCGATGGCGCGCACGTCGGCCCAGGTGCTGGGGTCGGGGAGGGTGGGTCCGCTGCCGATGCTGGCCGGGTTGTCGCCGGGGATGTCGCTGATGGCGAGGGTGACGACCCGCGCCGGCGCTGCCGCGGCAGCTAGGCGGCCGCCCTTGATGGCGGACAGGTGCTTGCGGACGGCGTTCATCTCGGAGATGCCGGCGCCCGAGGCCAGCAGCGCGCGGTTGAGCGCTTGCTTGTTAGCCAACGTCAGGCCCGGCGCCGGCAGCGCCATCAGCGCGGAGGCGCCGCCCGACATGAGCGCCAGCACGAGGTCATCCGGGCCGAGGCCCGCCACCGCCGCCAGGACCTGCCGGGCGGCGTCCTCGCTGTTCGCGTCGGGGACGGGGTGGGCGGCCTCCAGCACCCGGATGCGCCGGGTCGGGACGGCGTGGCCGTAGCGGGTGACGACGACGCCGGAGAGCGGGACGTCGGGCCAGGCGGCCTCGACGGCGGCGGCCATGACGGCGGCGGACTTGCCGGCGCCGACGACGACGGCGCGGGAGGGCTGAGGCGGCAGGTGCGCCGCCAGGACGCGCGCCGGGTCGGCGCTCGCAACGGCGGCATCGAACATCGCCCGCAGCGCGCGACGTGCCCGCGCGTCGTCCCAGTCCATGCGTGCTGCCTCCCCAGGGAGGGGAGAGTATGCGGCAACGTCGCGGGGATCGCCAATTGCGGCCGATCGGCCACAGTGACGCATCCAGGGCACGGTCTGGAGGGTAAGATGCCTTGACAGGGAAAACGGTCTGCAATGACATAACGTGGGAAAAGACCGGGGTCCAGGCAGGCTCACGCGTCAGCGGGAAACGAGGAAAAAGACATGTCAGGACAAACAGCGGTGGAGCCAGGCGTTGGCGGCCGCACGCGGGCGATGACCGCCGCAGAGAGAAAGGTGATCTTCGCCTCCTCGCTCGGCACGGTGTTCGAGTGGTACGATTTCTACCTCTACGGGTCGCTGGCCGTGATCATCGGCGCCAAGTTCTTCGGGCAGTTCGACGTCAATACCCGCAACATCTTCGCGCTGCTGGCGTTCGCCGCCGGGTTCCTGGTGCGCCCGTTCGGCGCACTGGTATTCGGCCGCCTCGGCGACCTGGTCGGCCGTAAGTATACCTTCCTCGTAACAATCGTCATCATGGGCACATCGACCTTCGTCGTCGGCATCCTTCCGACTTCGGACCAGATCGGCATCACGGCCGCAATTATCCTGATCGCCCTGCGCCTGCTGCAAGGCCTGGCGCTGGGCGGCGAGTACGGTGGTGCTGCGACCTATGTGGCCGAGCACGCGCCCGCGGGCCGGCGCGGCTTCTACACGAGCTGGATCCAGACCACGGCGACGCTGGGGCTGTTCCTGTCGCTGCTCGTCATCCTGTTCACCCGCGGCATCATCGGCGAGGCGGCGTTCGCCGACTGGGGCTGGCGCGTCCCGTTCCTGGTCTCCGTCCTGCTGCTCGGCGTCTCCGTCTGGATCCGGCTGCAACTGAGCGAGAGCCCGGCATTCGTGAAGATGAAGGCGGAGGGCACCGGCTCCAAGGCGCCGCTCGCCGAGGCATTCGGCCAGTGGAAGAACGCGCGGATAGCGCTGATCGCCCTGTTCGGCCTGACCATGGGCCAAGGCGTCGTCTGGTACACCGGGCAGTTCTACGCGCTGTTCTTCCTGCAGAGCATCCTCAAGGTCGATGGCTACACGGCCAACCTGCTGATCGCCTGGTCGCTCGTGATCGGCACCGGAGGGTTCGTGTTCTTCGGCTGGCTGTCCGACAAGATCGGCCGCAAGCCGATCATCCTGGGCGGCTGCCTGCTCGCCGCGCTGACCTACTTCCCGCTGTTCAGCGCGCTGACGCAGCGGGCCAACCCGGCGCTCTACCAGGCGCAGCAGACCATCCCCGTGACGGTCGTCGCCGACCCCGCGAACTGCAACTTCCAGTTCAACCCGGTCGGCACGGCGACGTTCACCACCGCCTGCGACATCACCAAGGCGGTGCTCGCCGGGCTGTCCGTGCCGTACAAGCAGGAGAACGCGCCCGCCGGCTCCGTCGCCTCGGTCCGCGTGGGCGACGCCACGGTGTCGTCGTTCAGCAGCTCCCGCCCCGGCGCTCAGGCCGCGGCGGAGCGCACCGCCTTCACCCGCGACGTGACCGCGGCGCTGACCGCCGCTGGCTATCCGGCGGCGGCCAATTCGTCGGTCGTCAAGATGGCGAACCCGTTCGACGTCTTCCGTCCGCAGACCGGCGCCATCGTCGGCATCCTGGTAATTCTCGTGATCTACGTGACCATGGTTTACGGCCCGATCGCGGCCGCGCTGGTGGAGCTGTTCCCCACCCGCATCCGCTACAGCGGCATGTCGCTGCCTTATCACATCGGCAACGGCTGGTTCGGCGGCCTGCTGCCGGCCACCGCCTTCGCGCTAATCGCGGCGACCGGCGATATCTACTACGGCCTCTGGTACCCGATCGTGTTCGCGGTGCTGACCGTCATCATCGGCGTCATCTTCGTGCCCGAGACCAAGGACCGCAACCTCAACGACGAGACTACCGCAGCCTGACGCGCAGGGCCGGCACCGCACCCCCTGGTGCGGCGCCGGTTTCTACGCCATCTAGCCTCCGATCCCGTCGGAGGACCCCATGCCCGCACCCGAGATCGACGA
>JBBSIT010000063.1:0-11707 GCA_038231995.1 Acetobacterales bacterium
CGAGCCAGGCGCAGAGCGCTGCCAGCCGCCCGTTCAGCATCGCCTCGAGCTGCGGGCGGCGCTCCTTCGTCCAAGCCTCTCCGGCATGGAAAACGTCGAGGTGGACCAGGTTCTGCACGTGTGGCTCGACTGAATTCAACGCCGCGATCACCCAGGTGGTCACCCGCGCCCGGCCCGCCGCATCGCTTGGCGCCAGCGCCTCGGACTTGGCCGCGATATGCAGCACGATCGCGCCGGACTCGAACATCTCGACCTCGTCGTCCTTGTAGGCGGGCACTTGGCCGAACGGCTGCCATTCGCGGTAGCTCTTTGACGCCTGGACCTGCGGGTCGATCAACGTCGCCTCGTAGGGAAGCCCCGCCTCCTCCAACGCCCAGCGGACCCTGAGGTCTCTGACGTAGCCTTGGGCGAACGGCGGCACCCAGCGGAAGGCCGTCACTTGGATCGTCATAGGGGTCTTCTCCTCGCTGTTGCAGGTGGGTCGAAAGCTGGCCTAACAAGGCCCCGCCAGCGCTGCATGGTGTTCCCAATCGAACTTTCGGTCTGCTGTTGCCGGCCCCCCAGCATTCGGCGCCGCTCAACCAGCTCAATACTCGAACTGATAGGTCAGCCCCACCGAGTTGCCGCCCGTCCCCGTGCCAAGCTCGGTCTCGAGCTTCAGCCCCTTGGTGATGTCGATCTGCACCGTCCCGCGCGTATCGGCGCCGGTGGTGCCCTGCTTCGCGCCGAGATAGATGCCGTTGCCGATGTAGCGCCCGGCCTCCACCGTGGGCGCGCTGCCGCTCGCGCCGCCGCCGACGCTCAGCCGGTCGAGCCCGAGCCCGCGGCGCACGCGGTCCAGTGGGTCGCCCACGCCGCCGCCCACGCCGCTGATGTCCGCGACCGCCGCGGCAATGGAGGCGATCTGGAACGGACCCAGCTCCTTGATGCTGCGCTTGAACAGCAGGTAGGACAGCACCTCGTCCGGCGGCAGCTCGGGCGTGCTCGACAAGGTGATCTTCGGCGCGCTGGCGTAGCCGCCCACCATGAGCCGGGCCGTCACGTTGCCGGCGGTGCTCTCGGCCACGAAGTCGAGCGACGGGTCGATCCGCCCGGTCAGGCCCCCACCATCGAAGCTCACCCGCCCGCGCGTGAAGGTCAGCGTCGTGCCGGCCAAGGTGAAGGTGCCGCGCCGCAATTCGAACCCGCCGGACACCTGGGGCTGGATGGACGTGCCGCGCACGCGCACCTCGCCCTCCAGCTCGGCGTCCAGCCCGCGGCCGCGCACGAAGATGGCGCGGGGCGCACTCACGGCCAGGTCGAGCCCGATCGGCACGGTCGCGGCGACCGGCGTGGGTGCTGACTGGCCAGGTCGGCGCACGTTGAGCGTCGCGACCGTGACCGGCAGCCGCTCGGGGACGCGGACCTCGGCGCGCAGGATCGTGATCCGCCCGGCGGCCTGCAACCCGGTCTGCACGGCGCCGCGCAAAGTCAGGTTGGCGTCGAGATCGGCCGACAGCCGGTCGGACGCCAAGGGGCGCGCCCGGTGCATGGCGATCGCCAGGTCCACCGGCAGGCCCGGCGCCAGCACGCCCACCGTGCCGCTCGCCGTGATCGTGCCCGGCCCGGCGGCGGCGTTGAGGCTCACCAGCCGCACCGTGTCGCCATCCGCGCGCAGGGTGGCCGTGATGTCGGTCAGCCGAAGGCCCTGGGCGTAGTCCAGCACCTCGCCCCCGGCGAGCTGCGCCGTGCCTGACACGCGCGGGGCGGCAGCGGTGCCGGCGACGGCGGCGTTAAGCGTCACGCGGCCGCGCACGCGCCGGCCGCCCGCGGCCAAGAATGGGTCGAGCACCGCGAGGTTCACAGCACCCGTCGCCCGCAGATCGAGCGCGCCGGCCGGGCCGAGCGGCGCGCGGCCGGACAGGGCGAGCTGGTTGCCGGCGCCCGCGGTGAGCCGCCCGTCGATCCGCGCGAACCCGCCGGCGAGTTCCGCCGTCACGTTCAGGTTGGCCGCCTGCAGCGCCCGGCCCGGCCCGGCGCGCATGCGCAACCCGGTGACGTTCAGCCGCACGGTGCCGCCGGGCTGGGCGGGCGTTCCCGTCAGCTTGGCGTCGAGCGCCACCGTGCCGTCGGCGGCGAGGTCCGGCCCGGCGATCGCGGCGAAGTCGGCCGCCGGGCCACGCAGGCTGGCGGTGAGGTCGAGCGTGGGCGACACGCGCCCGGCGGCCTCAAGCACGACGCCGCGCAGCCCGAGCCGCAGCCGGTCCACCGAGACGGTGTCCGCGAAGCGCAGCGTCGCTGGGGCGAGCAGCCGGGCCGTCTCGCCCTGCCAGGTGGCCTGCAGCGCATTGAGCCGCAGTTGCCTGGCCGTGGCGTCCAGCACCGCCGCGGCGGTGAGCTGCACCTCCGACCCGGTGACGTTGCCCGCGGCGGTGGTGCGCAGCGACAGCGCGTCCTGCGGCCCCGACACATCGGCGCGGAGCGTGCCGGTGAAGCCGCCGGCGTTCACGCCATCCAGGTTGAGATGGGCGGTGACGACCGGGCGGGACAGCGGGTCGGCCATGCGGGTGTCGAGCGACAGGCGGCCGATGCGCGCGCCAGCGTCGGCCAGGGCGCCCTCGGCCTCAATGCGCGCCTCCGCGGCGCCGAGCTGGGCGGTCGCGCGGACGTTGCCGCCGATGGGCTGGCCGAGCAGGTTGCGAAGGTCCTCCAATCGGGTCATGCGCAATGCTACGCGGCCCTGCGGGACCGTGGCGCCAGGCGCCAAGGTGAGCGCGCCCTCGGCGTGGGCGCTGCGCCAGTCCGCCGCGCCGATGCCGAGCTGCAGCGTGCCGTCGGGCTCGCGCCGTGCGGTCAGGTCGAGCGCGAGGGGGGCGCCGTCGAGCGTGCCCTGGGCGGTGATCCGGCCGGTGGGAGCACCGGGCAGGCCGCTGGCCTCGACGTGCAGGCGGACAGGGCCGCGCGGCACGGCGGCGGTGCCGACCTCGCCCGTCGCGTCCGCAATCAGGGAGAGATTGTCGAGCGGACCCTGCACATGAAGCGAGATATCCGCGTTGCCCGCGACGGCCGGCGCGAGGACGCCGAGCTTGGGCAGGCCGATCTGCGCGGACACGTCCAGCCGCCCGGCTTGCAGGCCGCCATTGGCCGTAAGGTGCAATGCCGCGCCGTTCAGCTCCGCGCGGCGCACGAGCACGTCGGCGCCGCGCAGCGTGATGGACAGGGCGAGCGTGGCGTCCTCGCCCAGCAGCGCGGGCGCCGGCGGCAGGCCGCTGGTGAGCCCGATCGTCCCGTTGACGTCGATATTCGTCTCAGTGCCCTGGACCGCGGCATGCAGGGCGAGCTTGGTGCGGCCGCGCAAATCCACGCCGCCTATCGCGGCCCGGGGCGCGAGCTCGGGCACGGCGAGATCGGCGGTGACGGCAAGCTCGCCACCGGTCTGCGCCCGACCGGTCGCGGTCAGCAACGGGTGAGACAGGGTGAAGGCGACGGGGCGGGCGGGATCGTCGAGCTGGACGTCTGCCTGCAGGGTGAGCGGCGCGGCTTCGAGGAGCGCCGGGTCAGGGCCTGGGATGCGGCCCCCCTCGGCGGTGGCGCGCAGCCCGACGCGGCCGAGATTGCCATCGAGGTCCGCGCTGAGCAGGCGCAGGCTGGCGCCAGCGGCGGCCAGACGCTCAACTCTGAGCGTGCCGGTCGCCTCCGGCTTGGCGAACGGACCGCGCACATGGGCCTGCAGCGCGATGGACTGCCAGGACAGGTCCGGCCGCGGCTGCATCGCCGGCGCGTTGGCGGAAACGTCGAGGTCGGCCGCGTTGTCCACCAGGTTGACGGTCCCGTGCGCCCCGGCGCTCAGCTCCCCGGCGGACAGCTCGACTTCCGTGGCCGCGGCGCGGCGGGGGCCGTTGAGGCTGGCGCGCAGGTGGATCGGGCCGAGATCGGGCAGGGCGGCCAGGCGGGCGACCGGACCGCCGGCGGCCTCGTCGATCTCCAGCGCCGCGACGATGCTGTCCGGCGACACCGTGCCGCGCAGCGCGTACGTGCCCTCCCCGTCGAGCCGGCGCAGGCTCAGGTCGGCGGTGCCGGACTCCAGCGACGCGACCTTGGCGCGGCCCTCGACGGACACGTTGACCGCGGCGCCGGCCACGGCCTCGGCGAGTTCCAGCCGATCGATGCGCAGGTGCTGGACGTCGATGCTGACAGGCAGGCCCGACCCGGTGTCGCCAGGAGCAGCGGCAGGGGCAGGCGCCGCGTCGGACACGGGCAGGCGGAGCACCTGCACGCGGGCCGCCTCGAAACGCTCGACGGCGGCCTCGCGCCGGACCAGGCGGGTGGGCGACCAGTCCAGATGCACGCCCTCGGCAACCAGCCAAACTCCGTCGCGGTCGCTCAGCTCAAGCCGCTCGATCTGGAACACGTCGGGGAAGCGGCCGGTCAGGCCAGTGACCGACACCGGGCCGCCGGTCGCCTGGGAGAGCAGCCGCTCCACGAGGGCCTGGCCCGGGTTGAAATGCAGGATGTCCGCGAGGTCGGCCCGCGCCGGCCCAGGCGCGCCGAGCAGCGCCGCGAGGATCAACGCCAGAGCCATCCAACGCCGCATCATCAGAACGCCTGCCCTATGCCGATATAGACCTGCAGGATCTCGTCCTTACGCTGCTTGTTGAGCGGCACGGCCACGTCCAGCCGGATGGGGCCGATCGGGGTATAGTAGCGAGCGCCGACGCCGGCGCCGACTCGAAGATCACCGCCGCCGGGCGCGCTGTTCTCGCCGACCTGCCCGGCGTCCACGAACACCGCCGCGCCGAAGCTCCCGCCGATGCGCTGGCGCAGCTCGACGGTGCCGGCGAGGATGGAGGTGCCCCCCGTAGGCCGGCCGCTCGGGAAGCGCGGGCCGACCGACTGATACTTGTAGCCGCGCACCGTGCCGCCGCCGCCGGCGTAGAAGCGCTGGTCGGGCGGCAACTGGAAGGTGGAGGCGCCCTGCACGCTGCCGGCCAGGCCGCGCAGCGCCAGCACGGTGCGGCCGGGTGCAGCGAGGTCGAAATAGGTGCTGCCGGATAATTGCAGGATGGTGAAGGTGGCGCTCTGGCCGGACAGGGTCTGCGTGGGCGTGACTACGGCCGCCGCGCGGATGCCGTGGGTGGGCTCCAGCACGCCCTCGACGCCCGTGGTGTCGTAGCGCAGGCCAATGGGCACGCCGAGCAGGGTGTAGTCGCGGGTCACCCCTTCCTGCTTCACGCGGGACTGGGTGCCGAGCAGGCCGACGCTCGCGGTCCAGACCTGCGAGAAGCGGCGGGACAGGGTGACGCCGGCGACGAAGGCGGTGCGGTCGTAGGCCTCCAGGTTCTCCTTGATCGCCTGCAGGCTGCCCGTGAGCGACTGGTCGCGCACGAGGAAGTCCGGCTTCAGCAGCGACGCGGTGACGTTGTAGCCGGTGCCGCGGGATGCGCTGCCTCCGCCGAGCTGAGTGATGGCCGCGCCCAGGTTGAGCTGCTCCGCCGCGCCGAACAGGTTGCGGTGCTGGAACGTGACGCCCGCGCTGATGCCGAGGTCGGTCGAGTAGGCCGCGGTGAAACCCACCGCGTGGCGCGGCCGCTCCGTCACCTCGAAGGCGAGCGGCAGGCGGCCCTCCGGGTCCAGCCGCTCGGCGGCGCGGGCGCGGACGGTGGAGAACACGCCGAGAGACGCCAGGTCCTGCCGGGCGCGCTCGATCTCGGCAGGGTCGAACCGCTCGCCCTCGTGCACCAGCAGCCGGCGGCGCACGTAGCTCTCCCGCACGCGGTCGAGGCCCTCCACCGATATGTCGCCGAGGTCCACGCGCGGGCCGGGCTCCACGCGCACGGCGACGTCCAGCGCCTCGGCGGCGGGTTCCAGGGTGGCGACGGGCTGATCCACCTTGGCCAGCGCGTATCCCGCGCCGCGCAGGTCCGCCAGCAGCTTGTCGCGCGCGGCCAGGACCTCCGCCGCCCGCGCGGGCTCGCCGGATTGCAGGTCCAGTCGAAAACCCTGCGGCGGCGCGCCCGTCGTCTCGACCCGGCGCAGGCGGAACTGCGGACCGGTCTCCACGCTGAGCGTGACGGGCACGGGCGGCGTCGCCGGCGCGTCCTCCAGCAGGCTGGGCAGCGTGGGATCGTCGAGCGGCCGGCCGGCGACCTGGATGCGGACCCGGCCGGCATAGTAGCCGAAGGAGTTGAGCGCGGTCTCGAGCCGGCTCAGGTCCTCGCGCGCGCGGGTGACGAGGGCGAACGGGCCGACCGGCGCCTCGACCAGCCCAATCAGGTTCGAGCTGTCGCGCAACGCCGCGTCGAGCGGGGCGATGCCGGTGGGCGCGAGGGTCGGCGCATAGGGCTGCGGGTCCGCAGCATTGCCCTGCGGCGCCGGGAGCGCCGCCGCGACGAAGGCTGCCAGGAGGGTGCGGCCACGGCGCCGTGAAGGCAGGCTGATCCAAGGCATCGAATGGTAACGCTCCGAAAGCGGCGCAGGATGCCGGACCGCTTGTCATCGCCCTGTCGTTTGTCCCGATGGGGCCGCCTTGCTATGTCATAGGCATGCAGGAGCAAACAAGCGGAGCAGTGCCGGCCGCCCCTCCCATCGAGGCGCGGCGCCCGGCGAAGCCGTTCCTCCGCGGGGGGGAGGCGCGGCCGCTGGCCCCGAGCCCGCGCCTGCTGCGCAGCACCCGGGCGGTCCGGCGGGGCGTCAGCGTGCTCCTATGGACGCTGCCGGCGGCGGCGGTACAGACGGTGTGCCTGGTCCTGCCGGGCCGGCCCAAGGTGGTGGTCGCCCGGCTGTACTGGGCCGGGGTGTGCCGGCTGCTGGGGATGCGCGTGCGCGTGCTAGGGGCGCCGATGCCGGCCGGCGGGGCGCGCGCCGTGGTGTTCGCCTCCAACCACAGCTCATGGCTCGACATCCCCGTGCTGGGCGGCTCCGTCGAGGCCTGCTTCATCAGCAAGTCCGAGATCGGGCGCTGGCCGCTGATCAGCACGGTGGCGTGGCTCGGCCGCACCGTGTTCGTGAGCCGCCGGGCCACGAATACCGGGCGGGAGCGCGACGCCATGCGGGCACGGCTCGCCCGCGGCGACAACCTGCTGCTGTTCCCGGAGGGGACGAGCTCGGACGGCTCGCGGGTGATGCCGTTCCGCTCGGCGTTCTTCTCGGTTGTGGAAAGCTCGGGCGTGGGAAGCTCGGGCGCGGGGGGCGAGCGCCCGCCGCTGATCCAGCCCGTGTCGATCGTCTATGACCAGCTCGGCTGGCTGCCGATCGGGCGCGCGGGCCGGCCGCTGTTCGCCTGGTACGGCGACATGGACCTGGCCAGTCACTTCTGGCGGGTGGCGCAGTGGCGCGGCCTGCGGGCGACCGTGCTGGTCCATGCGCCGATCGACCCGGCCGCCTATCCGTCCCGCAAGGCGCTGGCGCAGGCGGTCTGGCAGACGGTGGCGGACGGGGCGTCCACGCTGCGGCAGAACCGGCCGGCCACGCCGCTGCCGGCGCCGCAACCCGCAGCGCAGCCCAGCGCGCAGCCTGGGGACGCGCCCGCATTCGCTTGACCCGGCGGCGCCCCATGCCCATTGCTGCGGCCTGCGCCGGGCTGGTCCGGCGCGCGATGGACCATTGCACGTGACCACTACCCCGGCTGCCAAGCGCCTGCACGTCATTACCTGGGGCTGCCAGATGAACGTCTATGACAGCGGCCGGATGGCGGACGTGCTGGCGCCGCTCGGCTACGTGCCCACGCCGCGGCCGGACGACGCGGACATGGTGATCCTGAACACCTGCCACATCCGCGAGCGCGCGGCCGAGAAGGTGTTCAGCGAGCTGGGCCGGCTGCGGGTGCTGAAGCAGGCGCGCGCCGAGGCCGGGCTCGGCACCGTGCTGGCCGTGGCGGGCTGCGTGGCGCAGGCGGAGGGCGCCGAGATCCTGGCGCGCGCGCCGTATGTGGACCTGGTGCTCGGCCCGCAAACCTATCACCGGCTGCCCGAGATGGTGGCGCGCGCCGCCCGGGTCGGCGGCGCCGTGATCGACACCAGCTTCCCGCCCGAGAGCAAGTTCGACAGCCTGCCCGATGCCGCCGGGCCGGGCGGGCTGACGGCGTTCCTCACTGTGCAGGAAGGCTGCGACAAGTTCTGCAGCTTCTGCGTGGTCCCCTACACCCGCGGCGCCGAGGCGAGCCGGCCGGCTGCCTCCGTGCTGGCGGAGGCGCGGCGGCTGGTGGCATCAGGCGGGCGCGAGATCACCCTGCTCGGCCAGACCGTCAATGCCTGGCACGGCGAGGCTCCGGACGGGCGCGCCTGGGGCCTGGGCCGGCTGATCCGCGAGCTTGCCGGCATCCCCGGCCTGCTGCGGCTGCGCTACACCACGTCGCACCCGCGCGACATGGACGACGAGCTGATCGCGGCGCACCGGGACGTGCCGGCCCTTATGCCGTTCCTGCACCTGCCCGTGCAGAGCGGGTCGGACCGGGTGCTCGCGGCGATGAACCGGCGGCACACGGCGGCGGACTACCTGCGCCTGGTGGAACGGCTGCGCGCGGCGCGGCCGGACCTCGCGCTGAGTTCCGATTTCATCGTGGGGCACCCCGGGGAGACGGAGGCGGACTTCGAGGCGACGCTCGCGCTGGTGCGCGCGGTCGGGTTCGCCCAGGCATTCAGCTTCAAGTACTCGCCGCGGCTGGGCACGCCGGCGGCGGGTGCGCCGGGCCAGGTCGCGGACGCCGTGCGGGACCGGCGGCTGCAGGACTTGCAGGCGCTGCTGCGCGAACAGCAGGCCGCGTTCAACGCGCGCTGCGCGGGGCAGGTGCTGCCGGTGCTGATCACCCACCCCGGGCGCCGGGCAGGACAGATCGGCGGGCGATCACCTTTTCTTCAGCCGGTCCATCTAAACGGTCCAGAATCGTTGATCGGGACCATAATGCCCGTGACGATCGCGGCTGCGCACACCAACTCTCTCACAGGTACACTCGAAACGGAGCCTCTTCCCGCTTGAACATCCAGCCCGCGACCCCTGCTGCCCCGATCACCTCCCCTGTCAAGCCCGGCAAGGCCGTGACCTTGCAGTTCAACGACAACGCCCTGCTGCCACTGCTGTTCGGCGACCATGACCGCAACCTGGTCCGGCTGGAGCAGGGCCTCGGCGTGCGCGTCTCGTCGCGCGGCAACCGCGTGGCGATAAACGGCGAGGCGGCGCGGGTGGACGCGGCGAGCGTGGCGCTCACCGGACTCTACAAGCGGCTCGAACGCGGCGAGAGCCTGTCGCGCGGCGACGTGGAGGCGGCGATCCGCATGGCGGACGGGGACGACCCTCGGCTGCCCTTGTCGGACCTGCCGGCGATCCGCACCAAGCGCGGCGCGGTCGGCCCGCGCTCGGCCGGGCAGACCACCTACATGGAGATGCTGGCCCGGCACGAGATGGTGTTCGGCGTCGGGCCGGCCGGCACCGGCAAGACCTACCTCGCGGTCGCCCAGGCCGTCGCCATGCTGCAAGCTGGACGGGTCGATCGCATCGTGCTGTCCCGCCCCGCCGTCGAGGCGGGGGAGCGGCTGGGCTTCCTGCCCGGCGACATGAAGGAGAAGGTCGATCCCTATCTCCGCCCGCTCTACGACGCGCTGCACGACATGATGCCCGGCGACCAGGTGATCCGCCGCATGGGCACCGGCGAGATCGAGGTGGCGCCGCTCGCCTTCATGCGCGGCCGGACCCTCGCGCACGCCTTCGTCATCCTCGACGAGGCGCAGAACACCACGACGGTGCAGATGAAGATGTTCCTCACCCGCATGGGCGAGGGCACGCGCATGGTGGTGACGGGCGACCTCAGCCAGATCGACCTTCCGCCGGGCCAGCGCAGCGGATTGCGCGACGCGCTGGAGACTCTGGAAGGGCTGCCGGGCATCGGCGTGTGCCGGTTCGACGTGCGCGACGTGGTGCGCCACCCGCTGGTCGCCGCCATCGTGGACGCCTATGACCAGCGCGCGAAGGCGCAGCGCGACGCGGCGGCGCCGGACGCGTCGCCCCGGCGCACCCGGGCGCGGAACGAGGCGCAGCAGGATATCAATGGACCCGGACAGTAAACGCGGCCCCGCCTCGGCGGGGCCTACGGAACTCATCAAGAGCGGCCCCGCATCGGCGGGGCCTGTGGAGATCATCGTGGCCGACCGGCTGTGGCGCCGGGTCGTGCCCGGCGCGGACCGGCTGGCGGCGCGGGCGGCGCGCGTGGCCGGGGGCGCCGGCACGGTGATGCTCGCCTCGGACGGCGCGGTGCAGCGGCTCAATGCCCGGCACCGCGGCCGCAACAAGCCGACCAACGTGCTGACCTTCGAGGGCGGCGACATCGTGCTGGCGCTCGGCGTGGTCCGGCGCGAGGCGCGGGCGGCGCAGCGGAGTCCGGCGCACCACCTGGCACATCTCGTGGTGCACGGCGCGCTGCACCTGCGCGGGCACGATCACGATCGCCCCGGCGACGCGCGGCGCATGGAGATGGCGGAGACGCGGCTGCTGCACCGGCTCGGTGTGCCCAATCCTTGGCGCTCCAGTCCGGGGAGGCACGCATGAGCGGCGCGGCGCCGACGCGGACGCGGTTCCAGCAGCGGCTGCGCCAGTTGCTCGGGCGGCGCGGCCCGGAGCAGACCGTGCGCGAGAGCATCGCCGAGCTGGTGCAGGAGGCGGCCGACGCGCAGCAGGCCGGCGGCGAGGCGCCCGAGCTCGACCGGCAGGAGCGCGTGCTGATCGCCAACGTGCTTCGGCTGCGCGGCATGATGGCCGACGACGTGATGATCCCCCGCGCCGACATCATCGCCATGGATGTGGACGTAACGCTCGACCAGGCGCTGGACCAGATCCGGCGCGAGGGACATTCGCGGCTGCCGGTGTATCG
Organism: Acetobacterales bacterium; assembly: GCA_038231995.1. Lineage (GTDB taxonomy): Bacteria > Pseudomonadota > Alphaproteobacteria > Acetobacterales > Acetobacteraceae > JBBSIT01. The sequence continues at coordinate 10,838 of JBBSIT010000063.1, forward strand.
CGAGCAGCTCGACGAGATCGTCGGCATGGTCCACATCAAGGACGTGTTCGCCTATGTCGGCCGGCCCGAGGCGTTCAAGCTGGAGGCCATCCTGCGCCGCCCGCTGCTGGTGGCGCCGCAGATCCCCGTGCTGGACCTGCTGCTGCAGATGCGGCAAGCGCGGATGCATCTGGCGCTGGTGGTGGATGAATACGGCGGCATCGACGGGCTGGTGACGATCGAGGACCTGGTCGAGGAGATCGTTGGCGACATCGCCGACGAGCACGACGAGGTGATGGGTCCGCTGGTCGTGGAGCGCGCGGACGGCGCGCTGGACCTGGACGCGCGGCTGCCGATCGAGGACTTCGAGGCGCGCTTCGGCCCGGTGCTGACCGAGGACGAGCGCGACGCCGACATCGACACGGTGGGCGGCCTGGTGTTCACGCTCGCGGGCCGCGTGCCGTCCCGCGGCGAGGTGCTGACGCACTCCTCCGGCTTGGAGTTCCGCATCCTGGACGCGGACGCGCGGCGCATCCGCAGGCTGCGGGCGCGGCGCGCGGCGGTGCAGGAGGCGGCTTAGGTTCCTAGGCTATGGACGGGAGCAGCCGGTGGCGCGTTGCTGCGCTGACGTTCGCTGAGCTCCCGTCCGGAACCGCAGCCTCATGGCCCGCGGATGCGCGGCGGCCTGAGCTCCAGGAGCTTGTGCATCAGCTGATCGAGGCTTCCCGCGAGTAGGGCTTCGGCCCGGCCCAGGTCGCGCCGCGGCTCGGAACTCGGGGCTGGTCTGCGCCGTGCTGGCCGACGTCGGGTGGGTCGGCGCTGCCTTGGCTGCCCGGCGGCTGCGCCGCCCGGGCGCACAGGTCCGCTATGTCCGCGGGCCCGCGCCGCTTC
>JBBSIT010000064.1:0-11701 GCA_038231995.1 Acetobacterales bacterium
AGGAGGTCGTGCTCGGCGCGAACCTGCTCGACGGAAATACCGTCGGCGGCACGTTCAGTGTCTTCCGCAGCAAGAGCCGTGGCCAGTTCGCCGGCGAGGAGGTGAAGCTGCTGGCTGCCTTGGTGCCGCACCTGCGGCGCGCGGTGCAGCTTCATCTACGATTTTTGAGGCTGGAAACCGGGCGGACGGGCTTCACGACAGCGCTCGACCGCCTGGATCAGGGTGCATTGCTCGTCAGCGCCGACGCGCGTGTGCTGTTCGCCAACCGGTATGCAGAGGAGCTCCTGGCAAAGGCCGACGGTCTACGTCTGGAGCACGGGCGCCTCTCCACGAACCGAGGCGCCGAGACCGCACAGCTGCGCCGTCTCATCGCCGGGGGCGCGAGCGTCGCAGATGGCGACCCGATCGCACTGCCGCGTGGGGGCGAACGTCCGCCGCTTGCGGCGCTCGTCGTGCCGTTGCCGCCCTCCACCGAGCGATCCTGGATGTCCCCTGAGCGGTCCGCTGCTATCGTGCTGCTCAAGGATCCGGAGCGCGCACCGCCGCCGCCGCCAGTGCAGCAGCTCGCTGCCCTGTTCGGGCTGACGCCCGCGCAAGCAGCGCTCGCGCTGGAGGTCGCCTATGGTGAGGGTGGGCTGCGCGCCTCGGCGAAGCGCCTCGGCATCGCCTATGCCACGGCGCGTGCGCATCTCGCCGCGGTGTTCGGGAAGACCGGCGCACGCACTCAGGCCGAACTGGTTCGCCTGCTGCTCAGCCACTGCATCAGGCTTCGCACCGACTGATGCGGGGGTGCCCAGCAGAAGCCTAAATGTGTGGCGCGGCGCCACTCGGGGCCGACCCAACATTCGCGCTGTAGGCCGCAAAGTAGTGGCGCCTTGCTGGGGTCTACCGTATCGAGGCGCCGCCATGAGACACCAAAGCACGTCTCGTATGGGTTGTTCTCGGGCTTCCGAGATACCAGCGTGAGCTGGTCTGGACCCTAGCGAGACGGATCACCCTTGTTCCGTGCCCGCCTACGGCTACGCCCGCGTAAGCACCATCGACCAATACCTCGGCATCCAGCGCGCCGCTCTCAAGATGGCAGGCTGTGGTCTAGTCCGCGCCGAGAAGGCCAAGCCGGCTACTTTATTGCGCTCGTCCCGTAAGCTCGGAACCTACCCGAGCAGGAGCCAGAGCCCCCCAACGACTTTGCATGCTCTCTGCGTTCAGACGGAGTTCAGCTTTATGGCTGCTACGTTCCGGGTAATCTGCAAAGCAGCACGGGACGGCTTGCAATAGGTTGTGGTTTGGTCAATTACGCACACTCGTTGCCCGGGCGGCCTGAGAAGGACTGGGAGCCGCTTGGCGATCACCTTGACGCGGTCGGGCGCGTGGCGGCGCGGTTTGCATCGTCGTTCGGCTGGGGCACGGCGGCCGAGGTTGCGGGGCGGCTGCACGACATCGGCAAGACCTCGGCGCAGTTCCAGGCCTACATCCGCGTTCCCGATACCGATCGTGTCGAACACGTGCAGGGTGGCGACCACTCGACGGCAGGGGCGCGTACGGCGGTGAAGCAGTATCGCGATCTCGGGCGGCTGCTGGCGTTCGGGGTGGCCGGGCACCATGCCGGGCTGGCCGACTCGGACAGGCTGGACGGGAGGTTGGACCCGAAGCGGACGGTGCTGCCGGACTACGAGGGCTGGGAGGCGCACACCGGGACGCTGCCGGGCTTGCCCGACCTCACCCCGAAGGCGTGGCGGAAGCTGGATGCGCACAAGGGCTTCAGCCAAGCCTTCCTGGTGCGGATGCTGTTCTCGTGCCTGGTCGATGCCGATTTCCTGGAGACGGAGCGGTTCTACGCGGCCGCTGACGGCGCGGCCGTCCTACGCGGCCAGCACCGGACAGTGGCGCAGCTGCTGGATCGCCTACGCGCCCACCAGGCCGGCTGGAAACCGGAGCCGACCCCGCTGAACCAGCTACGGGCCGAGGTGCTGGCGCACGCCACCGCGAAGGCGGCGCTGCCGCCGGGGCTGTTCACGCTGACGGTGCCGACGGGCGGGGGCAAGACGCTGACCTCACTGCGCTTCGCGCTGGAGCATGCGGTGCGGCATGGGTTGCAGCGGGTCGTGTATGTCATTCCCTACACCTCCATCATCGAGCAGACGGCCGACGAGTTCCACCGGGTGCTTGGGACGGCGGACGACGTGCTGGAGCATCATGCCAGCTTCGATTGGGAGGCCGCGGGCCGCCGCTTGACCGACGACGGAGAGGGGCGGGACGGCTTGGCCAGGCTGCGCCGGGCCGCCGAGAACTGGGATGCGCCGGTCATCGTGACCACGGCGGTGCAGTTCTTCGAGAGCCTGTACGCCGTCCGCACGTCGCGTTGCCGCAAGCTGCACAACCTGGCACGGTCGGTGATCGTGCTGGACGAGGCGCAGACCCTGCCGCTGCCGCTCCTGCAACCGTGTCTGGCGGTGCTGGACGAGTTGCGGCTGAACTACGGCGCCAGCGCCGTGCTGTGCACCGCGACGCAGCCGGCGATCCGGACGCAGGACGGCTTCGCGGGCGGGCTGGACATCCCGCCGGAGCGCGAACTCGCGCCGAATCCGCCAGGGCTGTATGCGCGGCTGCGGCGCGTCCGGGTCGAGCGGATGCCCAGCCCGGTGGACGACGTGGCGCTGGCGGACCGCTTCGCCGCATCCTCGCAGATGCTGTGCATCGTCAACAGCCGGGCCCATGCCGTGGAGCTGTTCGGCCGCATCCGCGGGCAGGAGGGCGCGGCGCACCTGACGACGCTGATGTGCCCGCGCCACCGCCGGGCCGTGCTGGCGCGGGTGCGGCAGCGGCTTCGGGACGGGCTTCCGGTGCGGCTGGTCGCCACGTCCTTGATCGAGGCCGGTGTCGATATCGATTTTCCCGAGGTGTGGCGCGCGGTTACTGGCCTGGACTCGATCGCCCAGGCGGCGGGGCGCTGCAACCGGGAGGGGAAGCTGGCCGGGTTGGGACGGACGGTGGTGTTCAAGCCTGCCGAGCGGGAGGCGCCGCGCGAGTTGAGGCTGCTGGCCGAAATCGCCGAGGGAGTGTTGGACCGGTTCGACGATCCGCTGACGCTGGAGTCCGTGCGGGCCTATTTCGGCCAGCTCTACTGGACGCGCGGCGGGGCGGCCTTCGACGCGGCCCGGCTGGATGGGCAGCCGTTCCCGATCCTGCGGACCATCGCCGACACCTCTCCCGGCTTCCGCTACCCCTTCGACACGATCGCCCGCGCGTTCCGCATGATCGACGACGCCATGGATCCGGTGATCGTACCGTGGCGGGGGGAGGATGGGTCCGACACGCACGCGACGGACTTGCTGGCCCGCATCGCGTCAATGCCGCGGCCGCGCACGGACGATCTGCGGATGCTGCAGCAATACACCGTGCCGGTGCCGCCCAAGGCGCGGGAATACTGGCTGACGGCTGGAGCGCTGCGCCCGGTGCATCCGGCGCTTGGGGAGGCGCTGCTCGTGTTCGGGGACGATTCGCACTACGATTCGGAGACGGGCGTGCGCCTCGGCGACCCGGCGCACCGGTCGGCGGAGAGCAATCTTTTCTAGATTTCAGCCCGCCTCAGCCCGCTGCCCAAGCCGACATGCATCTGCTTTCCTTATTGCTCAGTAAGAAGCTTCACAAAACGGATGCACATCGGACACCCTGCTTCCGCGGCAGGAGGAAGCAATGAGACGATGGCGCGTGCGCATCAGAGTTGTCGGTTCCGGCTTGGAGTTCGATGGCGCCATCGAGCCTCCGCCAGTCGCTCGGTTTGTGCCGGATATGGATTGAGATATATCGACTTAATAAGACACTGAGGTGGGGAAACGATGCCTTATGGCGTCCGGCTTCTCGTGCGCGGCGAACGCGCCTGCTTCACGCGGCCCGAGATGAAGGTCGAGCGGGTCAGCTACGATGTCATCACTCCCTCCGCCGCCCGCGGCATCCTCGAGGCGATCCACTGGAAGCCGGCGATCCGCTGGGTGATCGACCGCATCCACGTGCTGCGGCCCATCCGCTTCCAGTCGTTCCGCCGCAACGAGGTCGGCGCCAAGATGAGCGCCAGCCTGGCCGAGCGCGGGATGCGCGCCGGGTCGGCGGCCGGGCTGGGCCTCGTGGTGGAGGACGAGCGGCAGCAGCGCGCCGCCACGTTGCTGCGCGACGTGGAGTACCTGATCGAGGCGCATTTCGAACTGACAGCCAAGGCCGGGGACGACGACACCGAGGCGAAGCACCTGTCGATGTTCAACCGCCGGGCGGAGGCGGGCCAGTGCTTCCACCGCCCCTGCCTGGGGACACGCGAGTTCCCCGCCGAGTTCGAGCTGCTGCGGCCCGGCGCCCCTCCGCCCCCCAGCCGGCTGCCGCCGGACCAGCGCGACCGGGACCTGGGCTGGATGCTGCACGACATCGACTTCGCGGCAGGCCGGACGTCCCGCTTCTTCCGCGCCCGCCTCGCCGGCGGCGTGCTGGACGTGCAGGGCTGCCTGGCGGAAGGCGTGGCGTCGTGACGGTGCTGCAATCGCTCGACCGCTACTACGGCCGCATGGCGGCGCGGAAGGAGGCGCAGCCGCTGGGTTTCTCCCGCGAGAAGATCAGCTTCCGGGTGATCCTGTCGGCGGCGGGGGAACCGGTCGGCATCCGCGACCTGCGCGAGGGAGGCGGAAAGAAGCTGTCGCCCCGGTTGTTGGAGGTGCCTGCCGCCGTCAAGCGCACCGTCGCCATCGTGCCGAACCTGTTGTGGGACAAGACGGCCTATGTCCTGGGGCGCACTGCCGGGACAGGCGGCCGGACCGCTCAGGAACATGCTGCGTTCAAGGCGGCGAACCTGGCGCTGATCGCGGACAGCGATGATGAGGGCCTGGCCGCCTTCCGCCGCTTCCTGGAAGCCTGGCATCCCGGGCGCTTCGACGCCGCGCCGTTCACGGCCGGGATGCTGGATACCAACGTCGTGTTCGCCCTCGAAGGCGAGACGGCCGACCTGCATGAGCGCGAAGCGGCGCTGCGCCTGCTTGCCGCCGGTGCCGGGGCCAGCAGCGCCGGGCACCGGTCCTGTCTCGTGACCGGGATTGCCGCCGCACCCGCGCGGCTGCACCCCACGATCAAGGGCGTGCTGGGTGCACAGAGCTCCGGCGCATCGCTCGTGTCGTTCAACCTCGACGCCTTCACGTCCTACGGCAAGGCGCAGGGCGACAACGCGCCGACCTCCGAGGCCGCGGCCTTCCGCTACGGCGCAGCGCTCAACCGGATGCTGGACCGCGGCAGCCGCAACCGCCTGCCCCGGCCTGTGGGCGACGCCAGCCTCGTGTTCTGGGCCGACACGTCCGCAAGCGTCAGCGAGGCGCAGGCGCAGGCGGCGGAGGACTTCTTCGCGTCCATGGCTGAGCCGCCGGACGACGCCACGGAAGCCGCCCTGATCCGCGGCAAGCTGGAGGCCCTGGCCGAGGGCCGCCCCATCGAGGACGCACAGCCTGGCCTTGCGCCGGGCACCCGGTTCCATGTGCTGGGCCTGTCGCCCAACGCCGCCCGGCTGTCGGTGCGCTACTGGCTGGACGACACGTTCGAGGCGTTCGCGGTGCGTTTGGCCGGGCACTACGCGGCGTTGCGGATCGAGCCTCCGCCCTGGCGCGGCAAGCTGCCGTCCGTCGCCCGCCTGCTGGTCCGCACCACGGCCGTTCAGGAGAAATTCTAGAACATCCCGCCCCTGCTCGCCGGGGAGGTGATGCGCGCCGTCCTGTCCGGCACCCCTTACCCGCGCACCTGGCTGGCCGCCGCCGTCATCCGGCTGCGGGCCGGGGACGACCCGGCGTCCGGCTGGCACGCCGCCGCCATCAAGGCCTGCCTGCACCGACTTACCCCGAAGGAGTCCCCGCCCGTGTCGCTCGACCCCGACTTCCCCAAGGTGGCCTACCAGCTCGGCCGCCTGTTCGCCGTGCTGGAGGCAGCGCAGTACGCGGCGTTGGGCCGCGTGAACGCCACCATCGCCGACCGCTACTACGGCGCGGCGTCGGCCACGCCCGCCCGGGTGTTCGGCGCGCTGCTGCGCGGCGCCCGCACCCACGTGTCGGGCGCGCAGAAGCTGAACAAGGGCTTCTGGATCACGCCGCGGCTGGAGGGGATCATGGCGCGCCTGCCGCCCGAGCTGCCGCGCACCTTGCGGCTGGAGGAGCAGGGCTTGTTCGCCATCGGCTACTACCACGAACGCGCGTCCCGCCCCGCGAAGGCCGAGGACAACGACGTAATGCCGCCCACGGAGGCCCACTGATGCTCCCCGACGCCCTGCAGCGCCGCCACGAGTTCGTGCTGTTCTTCGACGTGAAGAACGGTAACCCCAACGGCGACCCCGACGCCGGTAACATGCCGCGCATGGACCCGGAGACCGGGCACGGCCTGGTCAGCGACGTCTGCCTGAAGCGCAAGATCCGCAACTACGTCGAGATCGCGAAGGCCGACGAGCAGCGCTTCCGCATCTACGTCACCGAGGGCGCGGTGCTGAACGAGAAGCACCGCGAGGCCTACGTCGCTCTTCGCCCCGGCGATGCCGGCGCCGCGAAGGACAAGAAGCTGACGCCCAAGTCGGACGAGGAGGCGGCCCGGCTGCGCGGCTTCATGTGCGACAACTTCTACGATATCCGGACGTTCGGCGGCGTGCTGTCCACCGGCATCAACGCCGGGCAGGTGCGCGGCCCCGTGCAGATCGGCTTCGCGCAGTCGGTCGAGCCGGTGCTGCCGTTGGAAATCTCGATCACCCGCATGGCCGCCACCAGCGAGGCCGAGAAGAAGGAGCGCACCGAGGGCGACGACGAGCCGGAGAAGCGCGGCGACAAGCGAACCATGGGCCGCAAGCACATCATCCCTTACGGGCTTTACCGCGCCCACGGCTTCGTATCCGCTCCACTGGCGCACGATCCTCGCAAAGGCACCGGCTTCACGGACGCGGATTTGGGCCTGCTGTTCGACGCGCTGCGCGATATGTTCGAGCACGACCGCTCCGCCGCCCGCGGGGAGATGACGACGCGCAAGCTGGTGGTGTTCCGTCACGCCACGGCCCTGGGCAACGGGCGGGCGCAGGACCTGTTCGGCCGGGTGACGGCCTGGCGCAACCACCACGGGTCGCACGTCAGGCCCGGCGCGGAGGCGCTGGACAACGCGCCGCCGGCCCGGAGCTTCGACGACTACGTCATCAAGCTGGACCGCGACGGCCTGCCGCAGGGGATCGAGATGCTCGAGCTGGCCTGACCCGGTGGCCGCCATGCCCGAGCCGGCCGCCGAGGAGGGGCTGATCCCGATCTCGGCCCTGCAGCACTACCTGTTCTGCCCCCGGCAATGCGCGCTGATCCATGTCGAGCAGACCTGGGCGGAGGACGGCGCCACCGCCGAGGGACGGCTGCTGCACGAGCGCGTCGATGCGGGCGGCATGGAGAGCCGCCCGGGCTTGCGGGTGGAGCGCGGCATCGCGCTGCGCTCCCTGGCGCTGGGCGTGACGGGGAAGGCGGACGTAGTGGAGTTTCCCGGGCGCCCTCCCCACCGGTTCCCGTCGAGTACAAGCGCGGCAAACCGAAGCCGCACCGGGCCGACGAGGTGCAGCTCTGCGCCCAGGCGCTGTGCCTGGAGGAGATGCTGGGCACCGGCGTGCCGGAGGGCACGCTGTATTACGGCACCGTGCGCCGGCGCACCCGGGTGGCGTTCGACGCCGAGCTGCGGAATCTGACGGCCCGGGTGGCGGCGGAGGCGCGCGGGATGATCGCAGCGCAGCGCACCCCGGCGCCGGTGCTGATGCCGGCATGCCGCCGCTGCTCCCTGCAGGATGCCTGCCGGCCCGACCGCCTGGAACGCCCGCCCCGCGTCGCGCGCTGGCTCGCGGCCCAGCTGACGGATTGACGTCATGCGGAAATTGCTGAACACCATCTACGTCACCAGCGAGGATGCCTGGCTGCGCAAGGACGGGGCGAACCTGGTGGTGGAGGTGGGCGGCGCCGAGCGCGGCCGGGTGCCGCTCCACCTGCTGGACGGGGTGGTGAGCTTCGGCCGCGCCGGAGCCTCCCCGGCGTTGATGGCGGCCTGTGCGGAAGTCGGCGTCACGCTCTCGCACCTCGCGCCCAACGGCCGCTTCCTGGCGCGGGTGGAAGGGATGCGGACGGGCAACGTGCTGCTGCGCCGGACGCAGTACCGTGCCGCCGACGATGTCCTGCGTCAGGTGCCCATCGTGCGCGCCATCGTCGCGGCCAAGTCGGCGAACCAGCGCGCCGTCGTGCGCCGTGCCTTGCGCGACCACGGCGAGGCGATGGACGGCCCAGCGCGCGATGCGCTGGAGGCAGCCGAGCGGCGCCTCACCGATGCTGGGCGCCGCGCCTTGGCGTCGGACGACGTGGCGGCGCTGCGCGGGCTGGAGGGGGAGGCGGCGATGACCTACTTCGCCGTGTTCGACCACTTGGTGCGCGTCGACGGCGAAGCATTCCGGTTCCGCGGACGCAGCCGCCGGCCGCCGCTGGACCGGATCAACGCGCTGCTGTCCTTCCTGTATGCGATGCTGGGGCACGACTGCCGGTCTGCCCTGGAAGCGCATGGTCTGGACCCGCAGGTCGGCTTCCTGCACGCCGACCGGCCGGGGCGCGCGAGCCTGGCGCTGGACCTGATGGAGGAGTTGCGCCCCGTGCTGGCCGACCGCCTGGCGCTGAGCCTGATCAACCGCCGGCAGCTAGGCGCCGAGGACTTCGTGGTGGAGGCGGCCGGGGGCGTGCGGCTGACGGAGAATGGCCGCAAGACGGTGCTTACGGCGTGGCAGGACCGCAAGCGCGACGAGCTGCGGCACCCGTTCTTCGATGAGGTGATGCCGCTCGGCCTTGTCGTATCCGCGCAGGCGCAGCTGCTGGCCCGGCATCTGCGCGGCGACTTGGATGGCTATCCCTCGTTCTTCTGGAAGTAGCCGGGGCCGCTTGTGCTGATGCTGGTCACCTATGACGTGAACACCGAGGACACCGCGGGTCGGCGGCGGTTGCGCCGGGTGGCGCGCGCGTGCCTCGACTTTGGCCAGCGGGTGCAGCACTCGGTGTTCGAGTGCGAGGTCGATGCTGCTCAGTGGGCCGGATTGCGTGCGCGTTTGATGGCGGAGATCGACCCGCTGCGGGACAGCCTGCGCTTCTATCGCCTGGGTGCCGACGGCAAGCGCCGGGTCGAGCACGTGGGCGCGAAGCCAACTCTCGATCTGGCCGGGCCGCTGGTGTTCTGACGTTGCTACGATAGCGCGAACCCTAAGTCCGCATGGAGGGTCGTGCGGGTTCGCACGACGGGGTTTCGCATGGTTTTACCGCGCGTTGTTCAGGTCCGCAGCTTGTGCGACGGTGCTGTGCTTGTTCGGGCCCGGCAGGTTCGCGCAACGAGTGCTCTTTGCCTTTGTGAAACAACGAGATAGAAGAGCCGTGGTCGCCCCTCACGCGGGGGCGTGGATCGAAACTCTGCTGATCCGCGCGCTCAACCAGCACGAGGATGTCGCCCCTCACGCGGGGGCGTGGATCGAAACTTGCTGGGACCTCGGCAGAGAGTGGCACCGCGACGTCGCCCCTCACGCGGGGGCGTGGATCGAAACCTGACTGGGCCAGACGTGCTGGCGCAGCGGGCGTCGCCCCTCACGCGGGGGCGTGGATCGAAACACCGGCTGGCTACGAGTAAGGTCCGTCCTTCAGCACCGTGAAAGCGGCGCATGCGGCGGCGAACCCGCCCGCCGCCCAGGCCGCAGCCCGAGGCCAGCCACCATCCAGGTGCGGCTCAGCTCGGCGCACCGCGATGCACGCCAGAACGATCAATGGACCGACGCCGGCATAGGCGAGGCGTTCGTCCTGGTAGCCGATGAAGGTGTAGAACGCCACGAACAGCGCGCATACCCCGACTGCCGCCGCGGCCGGCTCCCGCATTTCCTGCAGCCAGGCGCGCTTGGTCCGGCTTTGGCCGAGCACCCAGGCCGTGATGGCGGCGAGTGCGAACAGGACCGGCAGGGCTTGGCGCAACATCTGCGACGTGAAGAACCACGTCTTACGGGCCACGGCCGACGCGAGCGTGCCGAAGCCCTCGCGCGCTGCCTGAGCGATCCAGACGATCTGGTTGTACTTCCTGGTTTCGATCAGCTCGAACGAGCCGATGCTGAACTTCACGAACAAGTACCAGGCGACGGGCGGGATCGCGCACAGCACGAGGCTGACCGCGGCGAGCGCGAGCAGGCGGCGCGTCAGCGGCGGACGGCCCGCCTTGTGCAGCGCCCAGGCCTGGCCGGCCCACAGGCACACCAGCAGCATGCCCGCGGCGCCGTATGCCAGCATGCCGACGCCGATCGCCGCCGACGCGAGCAGCAGCTCCGACGGTCCGAGAACCCTGTTCCGCAGGATCATCCACAGCCCGCCCACCGGGAACAGGATGTTGAACATCTGCGTGTGCGGCGACCACACGAACGCCTTCACCACGTCGTTGCTCACCATCAAGGTCCCGATGCACGCGAACACCACCAGCCCGTAGTCCTGCATCGTCGCCGGCAGGCGTGCCGACCGGCAGGCCAGCACGAAAGCGCCCAGCAATGCCCCGACATTCAGCGCGAGGTAGCCGAGATAGACCGGGAGATACGCCTGCAGCCCGAACCGGACCTTATCGACCTTGCGCCAGGTCGGGCCCGGATCAGTCGGCACGAGCGGCTGCAGCAGCATGGCGACCGGCGTGAAGAGCAGGCCGGCCGCGACGCCAGCAAGGATGAACGCCGGGCGCGACTGCCGGCTGTTCTCCGGCTCCAGCAGCGTGGACGGCTCGTGCGCCATGCGCAGGAACTCGGTAACGTCGCAGTTCAGCAGCAGCCGAAACGGCGCCGGCAGCGTCACGTTGATCACGCACAACTCTTTGGCGCGTTCCGGCGACATGGGCCGGCCGACGAGCAGCGCCACCATCACCAGGATAAGCACCCCGGCGAACAGCCCGGTCGCCCGCACGGTCGCCGAACGCAGGAACCGGCTCCCGCCGGACTCCGAGTACGTCATCCGCGCCGGACTGTCGCTTGGCATCCCGTCTGCTCCCAAGGCTTCGGGCAAGCTAAGGGATTGTTGCAAACCCCGCTAGTGCGTCCGCCGGCACGGCAATCGCGTCCGCCAGAAGGGAGTAGCTGCGGCGTCGCACCGCCGGGTCGTGCACCGTCGTGAGCACGGCGATTTCGTGCACGTCGTGCGCCGTAGCGAGCCGCTTCAGCAAGCTCGCCACCTCGTCGCCGGTGCCGAGCAGCGCGGTCTCGCGCAGCCGGGCCGCCCGGGCGCGTTCGGCCTCGGTCCAGGGATGCGCGGCCGCCTCGTCGGGCGAGGGCAGGGGGGCGAACACGCCCCGGTCGCGTCCCAGCCGCCACAGCGCCCGGCTGGCGAACTGCCGCTCGGCCTCCGCGCCAGTCTCGCAGGCCAGCGCCCATGCCGCGAGCGCCGCGTGCGGCTCCGGGCAGCGCGTGCTGGGGCGATACAGCGAACGGTAGGTGATCGCGGTAGATACCGTGTTGCGTGTCAAGCGATGGATCTGACCTCCATTGATCTGTTTGAGGGTGCCGGCGTGCTCACGGCGGTCAAGGACAAGGCGCTCACCCGCGGGCCTGCGGCCCAACGTGCCCACCCCTGCGCGCGCCGGCCTGCGCAATGTCACATCGGGACGGCGGACTGACCGGTCCCCACTCGAACACCGG
>JBBSIT010000065.1:0-11596 GCA_038231995.1 Acetobacterales bacterium
CACGGTAGTCGTCGGCGATGCCGATGACCGCCGCCTCCCGCACCGCCGGGTGGGTGTAGAGCACGTCCTCCACCTCGCGCGGCCACACCTTGTAGCCGGACGCGCTGATCATGTCCTTCTTGCGGTCCACCAGGAACACCCAGCCGTCCGCGTCCACGAACGCCACGTCGCCGGTGCGCAGCCCGTCGGGGCCGAGCGCCTCGCGCGTCTCGCCGGGTTTGTTCCAGTAGCCTGCGGTCAGGCTGGGCGACGCCAGGATCATCTCGCCGGCCTGGCCCGGCGCGGTCCTTTGCCCGTCGTCGCCGGCGATCCACAACGTGACGCCCGGCAGCGGCAGGCCGATCGAGAGCGCCTGCGTCTCCGGGTCGACGCGGGATTCCCGGTCGGGGGGCGTCACGATCACCGGCGCGTTCGTCTCGGTCATGCCGAACCCGTTGCGGATGCTGTGGCCGAAGCGCGCCCGGAACGCCTCGACCACGCCCACCGGAACCGGCGCGCCGCCGGAATAAACGTGCCGCAGAGGGCGGAAGCGCTCGGCCGAGGCCGAATCGTGGTGCATCATGGCGAGGTAGGCGGTGATCGCGCCGATCGCGAAGGCGGGACGGTGCTCCTCGATGGAATCGAGCATCACGCCGGGTTCGAAGCGGTAGGAGAGCACGAGCGGCGACGCGGTTATAAATGCGCTCAGCACGTGGCAGACGAGACCGGTGATGTGGAACAGCGGCGCCAGCCCCAGGATCGGCTCGTGCGGCTGCAGCCCGATGCAGCCGCACATGGCGCGTGCCGCGAACATGGCGGCGGCATGGGTGTTCATCGCCCCCTTCGGCACGCCGGTGGTGCCGGAGGTATAGACCAGGAATGCGAGATCCGATGGGTAGGGCGCAACCGGCGCGAGGGCCGGTCCCGCATGTTCGCGGATCGCGTCGAGAAGGTCGATCGTGGCTGGGTCGGAGTGCTTCACGACGCCGCCGAAAAGCCGCGCGTCCCTCCGGCGCTGCCAATCGAGCCCGGATGTCGTCATCACCACGGGCGGGCGCTGCGGCGAGGCGCCGACCACGTCCCGGTACAGCGTATCGAGGCATAGCATCGCCTTGGGCGTGCAGTCGTCGCGCAGGATCGTGAGCTCGCGCGCCCGGTTCATCGGGTTGATCGGCACCGGCACGGCGCCGATCTTCCACGCGGCCAACAGGCCAAGGACGAAGGCCGGGACATTCTGCAGGTAGAGCGCGAGGCGATCGCCGCGGCCCAGCCCGTGGCCTTGCAGGGCGCGCGCGAACGCGTCGCTGGCATCGTCCGCCTCGCGGTAGGTAAGGCGGCCGTCAAAATACAGGATCGCGGCCTGATCCGGCACGGCGGCGACCGCGGCGCGGAATGCCGAGAGGGCGTCAGTATGGTTCGGCATGGTCGTGAGAGCCTCCCATTGGCCTGATGTGTCCCAGGTCGGCGCCCTCGGCCGCGAGCGCCTTGCCATGCAGAGGGGCACGCCTGGGCGCAGGCTACCAGGCGAACCGGGCATCGCTCACCTGCACCGGAACTCCGCAGATCTCCATCGCCTGGCATCGCGCGGCCATCTCCGGGTCGTCGGAGACGGCGGCGACCCTCGCATCGCCGGGCACGTCGGCGATGACGACCGCGCGGGGCGGCTGGCCGCGCGCATGGACCACGGTGAACCCGGCCACCCTTGCCGGCCCGGTGTAGCTCTCCAGGACCCGCTTCCGGCCGGCTGCCCGGTCCACCTGCGGGCTCACATCCTCCCAGCGGTAGCCGCCCGGGTTCGGCTCGGTGGACCACAGGCCGAACCCCTGCTTCGTCAGCACGCCCGACACGGACGCGACCAGCCCGGCCTGACCCGGCCGGCCGCGCAGCAGCTCCGCCATCCGGCAGGTCGCCTGCAGGACGTAGTTGTTGTACGGCCCGCCGGCGAACGGCATGCCGCCGGTGACCGTGAGGTCCGTGCCGGGCGCCACGCCCAGCTCGGCGGCATAAATCTCGACCGCCGACGGGAAGCAGCTGTACAGCTCGATCAGGTCGATGGCGTCGATGCCCCGCCCCGCGGCCGCCAGCGCCGCCCGGCCGGCGATGCCCGCGCCCGGGCACGCATCCAGCACGCGCCGCGCCGATACCTGCACCATGTTGTTCGACTCGGTGCTGGCGAGCGGAAATACCCATCGGTCCCGCGCGATGCCCATCGCTGCCGCCATGGCCGAGGAGCAGAACAGCAGGGCTGCCGCCTGGTCCACGTTCCAGGAGGAGCAGTGCAGACGGTTGTAAGGGAAGGCCTGGACCGGGTTCTGCGGCGAGGCGCGGCGGATCGTGGCGGCGTCGAGGACCTCGCGCTTCCAAGCGTGCGCGTTGCCGGCGGCGATCTCGGTGAAGCGGCTGTACAGCCGCGCCATGCGGTCCTGGTGGTCGTCGACGGTCCAGCCGTGGCGGGCGCGCCAGGCGCTCTCGATCATCGCGTACAGGCCGACCGGCTGCTGCAGGCCGGCGCGCAGCTCTGCGGGATGGCGCAGCTCGTCGGCCGGGGCCAGCACCGTATCGGGGACGCCGTCGTCCTGCGTGTCGGGGGCCGGCTCACCCGTGATCTGAGCGCGCAGGATGCGGTAGCCTGCGTCGCCGCCCACGACGAGCGCGGCGTCGATCGCGCCATCGGCGATGTCCTGGCAGGCGCGGCCGATCAGGGTCTGCTGCAATACCCCGAGGGCGGACCTGAGCGTCGCCGCCCCGTGCGCGCCGATGCGCCGGGCGATCACGCCTGCGGGGTTGCCGTAGGACCAACGGCCCTTCGGCACCGAGACCTGCTGCACCGCGCCGAGCAGCCCCGGCACGCCGCAATCGTCGCCGGCGCGGGCGGCCGCCTGCAGCATCAGGCCCAGCGCGTCCTTCGCCGCCCCGGGGTTCGCCTCCCGCTGCGTCGCCACGCCGCAGCCGACCAGCACCGGGACCCTTGGGTCGGGCGTGCTCATCGGATGGCGACCTCGACAGCCTTGAAGCCGGTGTCATCCTCGGCCCACAGGCGCCACTCCGGGTCGGCCGGGGCGGCGCAGAGCCGCATGGGACGGCCGCAGAACAGCGGGGCGAAGTTGCGGACCGACACCGATGCCGGCGCCGGCCCGGCGTGGCTGCGATACAGCTCCAGCAGGAGCATCAGCGGGATGCCTCCGTTCACCACCAGCGCCGGGTAGCGTTCCTGCTGCGTCGCGTGCGACAGGTCGTAGTGGATGCGGTGCGTATTGAAGGTGATGGCGCAATAGCGCAGCAGCAGCATCACGTCCGGGACGACGATGCGCTCGAACGCCGCCTCGGCCGGGGTCGCCAGGGCAGGTGGGGCAGAGGACGCCGCGAGGGGCGTGGAGGGCGCCGTCTCCTCCTCGCGCATGACGTAATCCTGCTCCTCGATCAGGACAGGCGCGTCGCCGCCCGCGAAGACGCGATGCTCGATCGTGACGATCGCGAAGCGCCCGGACCGGCCCTGCTTCGGGGTGACGGCTCTCGTGCGGCTTTCCCGCCGGACGGCCGCGCCGATGGGAATGTCGCCGCGATAGAGGGTGCGCCGCCCCGCCGCCATGATCCGCGGCAACCCGAGTTCGGGCAGGGTCACGCCGAGGCCCGCCAGCCCTTCGTGCCGCAGGCTGGATTGCGGCGTCGGCGCGTTGAACAGCGCCACGTGCCATCCGCGCAGCAGAGCGTCGCCGTCCCGGAATGCATCCGGGTCGCGATCGACCATCGCCGCCAGCCGCTGCACCAACGGCAGCGCGCAGACATCCGGCATCACCTGCACGGCGTCGCTGGGCACGGCGCCGCTAGGCACGCGCGCTCAGCAGTTCGGCTGTCGCGGTGCCGCCGGCGATGGCGTTCGGCCCGGCCGTGCGCCTTGTAGGTGTGGCCGCCGCCCGCATACCAGCAGATCATGTCGGTGATGGTCAGCGGCCCCTTGAGGATCGGGCCGACGGCGTCGCCGTCCTGCACGTCCTCCCAGAACCGCTTCGTAGCGCCCTGCCGGGCCTCGGCGTGGATGGCGCGGCCGATCGCCTCCAGCTCGTCCTCGGTGTAGCGGTGCGTGGCGCGCGGCTCATACTTCAGGCCGCCCTCCGCCCGAGCCCGGGGCGTGCGCGCGGTGCTGCCGATCGCGCGCGCCACCAGCATCCCGCCCTCGTTGTAAAACAGCGACTCACCCGTCTGCACGATGAAGGCGCGCGCCTTGCCGCCGCGCTTCTCCACCGCGTCCAGCAGCATCACGCGGGTCGTGAACCGGTCGCGATGCCGGATCGGCTCGTACCATTCCCACCGCGTGCCGCCATACATCCACTGGATGCCGCGCAGCTTGGGCGCCACCACTGCGCTGTCGATCGTGTAGAGGAAGCAGCCGGGCGCCAGGCCCGATCGCCACCGGGTCGCCGCCCCGTATTCCGGGTCGCAGAACAAGGGGTTGTCGTCGCCGATGCCCCAGCAGAAGTGCCGGACGCTGTCGGGACTGGCCTCGGTGTTCCAGCGGTGGTCGTGGCGGCGCAGCTCGACCCCGATGAGGCTGCGCGCCTCTTCCAGGGCGCCCTCCCACAGCGCCGGGGTCTGGTCGGTGGCGTTCACGCGATCACTCCTTGGGTCTTCAGCCGCTCGAACTCCACGGCGGACAGGCCGAGCACGCCCATCATCACCTGCTCGTTGTGCTCGCCCAGCAACGGACCGCGGCCGACGTCGTCCGGTGCGAAATCGGAGAACAGCCAGGGCGCCCGGAACAGGTCCTCGGTGCCCATGAAGGCAGCTCGACGGGATGCTTCATCGCGCGGGCGGCGAAGTGCGGATCGGCCCATACCTCCTCGATCGACTGGACGGGGGAGGACGCGATGCCCGCCTGCCGCAGCCGGGCCACCAGCGCGTCGCGGTCCTGTCCAGCGGTCCAGCCGGCCACGATCCGGTCGAGATCCGCATGGTGCGCCAGCCGTTCAGCGGCGGTGTCGAACCCGTTGCCGCCCGCTTCGCCGGCGAGTCCGGAGAGCGCCGCGAATGCGGCCCATTGCGCATCGTCCGCCACGGCGATCGTCAGCCAGCGATCTGTCCCGGAGGCCGGGTAGATGCCGTGCGGTGCCATCGCCGGGTGGGCGTTACCGGTCGGTGCGGGCTGGCGCCCCCCGGTCTGCGCCAGCAGCAGATAGGGCGCCAGCGTCGCCAGCAGCGCCTCGGTCTGCGACAGGTCGATGTAGCAGCCGGTCCCGGTCATCTGGCGCCGGAGCAGCGCTGCGAACACCGCCACCAACGCGTGCACGGCCGCGTTCGGGTCGCCAAGGGCGAAATTCAATGCGCCGAGCGGCGCCTCGCCCTCATAGCCGACCAGGCTCTCCAGCCCGGCGAAGCTGGACATGACGGGCGCGTAGGTGCGCATGTCCCACAGCGGGCCGAACTGCCCGGCGCCCGACATCGCGAGCATGATCGCGCCCGGGTTCAGGCCGCGCAGCACGTCGTAGCCGAGCCCCGTCCGCTCCATCGCGCCAGCCGACATGTTCTCGATGACGATGTCGCTGCGCGCCGCGAGGCGTTTGATGAGCTCGAGGCCCTCGGGTTCCTTCATGTTGAGCGTGATGCCGAGCTTGCCCTGGTTGATCTGGTGGAACATGGGCGACATCTCGGTCGCCGGGCCCTCGATCCTGCGGCCATCCTTGACGATGGGTCCGGACAGGCGGGTGTTGTCCGGACGGCCGGCATGCTCGACCTTGATCACCTCCGCCCCGAACTGCGCCAGGATGCCGCCGACCTGCGGGGCCGACCATACCCAGCCCAGGTCCAGCACGCGCAGCCCCGACAGCGGCTTGCCCGTGCCAGCCTGGTTCTCGACGGTGGCGGACAGCATGGACGCGCCAAGCCCGGCGCCGGTCCCGGCCGACCGTGCCTCGGCGACGCGGAACGGCAGTCCCGGACCCCGTACCGCGTGCCCGGCGAGGGTCGCGTCGCGGAAGAATCCCCGCTCGCGAAGCTGCGGCGTCGCCAGCACCTCCGCGAAATCCCGCAGCGGCGCGATCGTGAGCTGGTGCCGGTTGGCGATCGCCTCGATCTCGGCCTTGGTATGACGCTGCAGCCAGGGCAGGACGAGCGCATCGACCTCGCCGGGGTAGTCCTGTCCCATGAGCCGGAGCTTCTGGTAGCGTGGCCGGGCCGCCCATTCCGGATTGCCCATCGCCTCGACGAAGCGCTGCCATTCCTGCCGGGTGCGGCCGCTGAGGCACACGTCGCCGTCGCGGCAGGGCAGGATGCCGAAGGGGTAGGAGCCGCCCGAGCCGGAGGCGCGCCGCCCCGCACGGCGCCACTGCATGCCGTGGTGGATGTAGAACCGGCAGTTGACCGCGACGTAGCTCGCCAGCACGTCGGCGAGCGCCACGTCCACCACCCGGCCGCCCCCCACGAGCCGAGCCATCAGGCACGCGGCTGCCAGGTGAGCCCCCGCCTGCGACTCCAGGAGTCCCGGCGGGATCGACAGCGGCGCCCGCCCGGGTTCGCCCAACGCCCAGGCGACGCCGCTGACCGCCTGGGCGTCCAGCGGAGTGGCCGGCTTGCCCGCCAAAGGGCCGGTCAGGCCGAAGCTCGTGGCCGCACCGAGGATGCAATCGGGATGCGCCATTGCGAATGCCGCGAGCGAGCACTGCGCCAGGCGTTCGAATTGCGGGACGTCGTCAGTGATGACGATATTGGCCCCGGGCCAAGCTGCGTCCGACGTGTCCGTCTTGCCGCTGTTGAAATACCCGAGCGCCAGTGCGACGGCATTGCCCGCCGCGTCAGGTTTCGCGCCGGGCGCTGCACCGGCACGCATGACGGTCGCGCCGAGCTGCTGCAGCAGCCAGCCGCAATAGGCGCCCGCGATGCCGGTGCTGACCTCGAGCACGCGCAGCGCTGCCGGCGAGTCCCGTGTCAAATCGTCGTCCACCCTTGTTCTCTCGGCGCCTGCCGGCGTTCGCTGCATTGTTCCAATACGCTATACCGCGCTGCACCCGCATTAGGTAGAACCATTTGACGCTGGCCCGGTTCTGGGCCACCGTCAAACCACCCGGCGGCCTGCATGACGCGCAGCCTGGGGAGGGCTGAACGATTGGCCGGAACGGCCGCGAGGGAGGAGCGACTATGGTTCCGTTAAGACTCGCCGATCCTGACCCGGCGCAGGGGATCGTGGCACCCCGGTGACACCGCTTGCCGGCATACGCGTACTCGACCTGACAAAGGTGCTGGCCGGCCCGTTGTGCACGCAATACCTCGGCGACATGGGCGCCCACGTCATCAAGGTGGAGCCCTGCCATATCGGCGACGACACGCGCCGGTGGCCGCCGTTCCGAGACGAGACCGGCGCGGTCTTCCTGAGTTGCAACCGCAACAAGCGCAGCCTGGCGGTGGACCTGAAGTCCGAGGAGGGCCGGGCGATCGTGCATCGGCTTGCGCAACAGGCCGACGTGGTGATCGAGAGCTACGGCACCGGCGTCGCCGAACGCCTCGGGATCGACTTCGCGACGTTGAGCGCGCTGAACCCGCGCCTGATCTATTGCAGCATCTCCGGTTTCGGCAGGACAGGCCCGCTCAGCCACGCGCTGGGCTACGACGTGATCCTGCAGGCCTTCGGCGGCATCATGGGCCTCACTGGGCACGAGGGCGGCGAGCCGATCCGCAGCCCGTTCTCGCCGATCGATCAGACGACCGGCTTGCACGCGGTGTCGGGCGTGCTCGCGGCGCTGTTGCACCGGGCGCAGACCGGCGAGGGCGCGCGGTTCGAGGTATCGCTGTTCGAGACCGCGATCGCGTTCCTCGGCTACACGTTCCAGGTGTACTGGGAGAAGGGCGTGCTGCCCGAGAAGTGCGGATCCGGTCACGAGTCCATCTGCCCGTACCAGGCGTTCGAGGCGGCGGACAAGCCGGTGCTGATCGGCATCGCCAACGACAACCTTTGGCGCCGGTTCTGCCATGCGGTCGGGCGTGACGCCTTGGCGGACGACCCCCGGTTCCGCACCAATGCCGACCGGGTCAGGCATCGGCCCGAGACGGTCGGCCTCGTGCAGGAGGTCGTGCGGACGCGCACCTGCGACGCGTGGATCGGCTTGCTGACGGAGCTGGGCGTTCCGTGCGCGCCGATCAACACGCTCGATGATGTGCTCGGGCACCCGCACACCGCGGCGCGCGGCATCGTCCTCGATTATCTCCACCCGGTGCTGGGCCCGCTGAAGACGATCGCCCAACCGATCCAGTTCAACGGCGAGGCGCGGGGCGTCAAATCGCCGCCGCCGATGCATGGCGAGCACAGCCGCGCCGTGCTGCACGAGCTCGGCTATGCCGACGCCGGTATTGCGCGGCTAGCTGCGGCTGGGGTGATCGTGGATGGGAAGCCCCCTGCATGACCACGCTGCATCACCTGAACCGGTCCCAGCGGAACCTTCGCGCGCCGGCCCTTACGCCCAGCGCTGCAGCGCGTCGGCCAGGCCGGGCTGCGTCCAGTCGCGCTGCTCCGTCATGAGGTGGACCGCTGCCGCCATCTGGCGATCGCGGCCCAAGCCGGCGACCGCGGCCACGCGGCCGGCCTTGACGTAGAACGCCGTGAACTCAGGCTTCTCCAGGTCGCCGTCGAGGACGATCTCGTCCCAGGCCTCGGCGTGGCCGACGTAGTCCAGCCGCTTCTTGTAATGGATGGTCCAGAAGTAGGGGATGGCATCGTAGGCAGCCTGGCGCCCGAGCATGTTGAGGGCGGCCACGCGCCCGTGCTGCTCGGCCACGCGCCAGTGCTCCACCCGGACCGGCGGGCCGTCCCCGCGCAGCGGGAACGCAGCGATGTCGCCCGCGGCGAACAGCCCTTCCGCGACGCGGAGCTGGGCATCGACGGTGAGCCCGCCGTCCCGGCACGCCTCGACGCCGCGCAGGATGCCGGTCGCAGGCCGGACGCCGAGACCGGCGACGACGAGGTCGGCCGGCAGCCGCGCGCCGTCGCGCAGCACGACCTCGCGCACCCGTCCGTCGCCTTCGAGGGCGGTGACCTCCTGTCCGAGCCGGAACACGACGCCCCGGCGTTCATGCAAGCGGCGGAACGCGTTGCCAGTCTCCGCGCCGAGCTGGCGCTCGAACGGGGCGGCCTGCGGCGCCACGACGGTGACCTCCAGGCCCCGCTCGCGCAGGCTGCCCGCCGCCTCCATCCCGATGAACCCGGCGCCGATGATCACGGCCCGGCGCGCGCCCTCTGCCGCCGCGACGATCGCCTCTGCATCAGCCGCCGTGCGCAGCAGGAACACGTTCGCGAGCCCGGCGCCGGGCACTTCGAGCGGGCGCGGCGCCCCGCCGACAGCGATCAGCGCCGCGTCGTAGGTGAGCGTCGTGCCGTCGGCGAAGGCGACGGTGCGCGAGGCAGCGTCCACGCTCGCCACCTCGCCTGCCCGCCGCTCGATCCTATGGCGGGCATAGAACGCCTCGTCCTGCAGCGGGGTCTTCTCGCCGCCCTTGGTGCCGGAGAGCGCGTATTTGCTGAGCACCGTGCGGTCGTACGGCAGCCGGTCCTCGCGGCTGATCATGATTACACGGCCGGCGAAGCCCTCCTCTCGCAGGGTCTGGGCGGCCACGGCCCCGGCGGCCCCCGCGCCGACGATGATGAAGCAGCGCCGGTCGCCGGTGAGTGTGGCCGGCGCCGGGTCGATCCGGTCCGGCTCGTCGCCGACCGTCACCAGCACCTGCCCGTCCGCGACCCGCACGGGGAAGACCGGGAGGTCGTCGACCGCGGGCGGTTCGATGCGCTCGCCGGTCGCGACCCGGAACGCGGCCTTGTGCCAGAAGCAGACCACGACGCCCCCGTGGACGCCCCTATGCAGCACGCCCTTGGCGAGCGGGCCGCCGGCGTGCGGGCAGGTGGCGCCGACCGCGTGGCACACGCCGTCCATGCGCGCGAGCAGGACCTTGCGGCCGCCCAGCTCCACCTGGAGCATGGCGCCCTCGGCGAGCGCGTCGCTGCTGCAAGCCCACTGCTCCGACTCAGCCATCACCGCTCCTCGCCTCGCGAAGCTGGAACAGCCGGCGCTAGAAACGGTTCCAGGCATCCCGACGTTCGTCGGGGCGGGCATCGCGCCTTGGCGGCTGGCTCGGCCCTCTCATCGTGCCGGCAACGCCCGCAAGTGTTGCCCGTTGTGTGAGAGATCGGAAAGGAGGAGAGCGACCGTGCTGCACGCGCAAATGCCCGAACCCGTACCGGATGTCGAGCACCAGCCGGTGGAGGAGCCGCCGAGCTCAAAGCCGCCCATCGAGGAGCCGCCTCCCGGCGAGCCGGTGCCGACGTCGCCCATTCCCGACAGGTTATCGATGACTGCGCCTGGGCCGTGACTGGACGGACCGGTTTGCTGCCCGGGCGGCCACGGTGGGCGCAATCGGTGCTCGGTCCAAGCCGGACGCAGCCCATGCCGGTGGGGCAGCCGCGACCGGAGTCTCGCGATCGGAGTCTGGGGCAATGCCGCTCGTTACGCTCCTGACCGCGGCGGCGCGAGGCGTGTGGTTCGGTAGAGTTGGGCCAGCGGCGCGCGGAAGCCAACGCTCTCCAGCACGAGGTCGCCTTCGGTGACGGTCTCCGGCCGCTCCGGCCACGTGCCGTCCGTGCGCCGGCGCAGCAGCTCGGCGCCGACCGTGGCGCTGCGCAGCACCAGGATCTCCCGCACGCTCGGGATGGTGGTGTAGGTCCACACGTTGGACCAGGTCTCGGGCTGGTTGCTGGGCGAGAGGATCTCGACCAGCAGCACCGGATCGGCGAGAACCGATTGCTCCTCCGTGTAGGACGAGCAGGTCACGCCCAGGTCGGGGATGCGGACGTTGTGCCCGGCCTGCACGTGCGGGATCACGCCGGGGGCGGTAATCACGCTGCAGGGGCTGCCACGCCGTTCGAAGTGCGCCTCGAGCATGAAGGCGAGCCGGCTCTGCAGCGCCCCATGGGTGCGGTTGGTGGGCGACATGGCCTGAGGGACGCCGTCCACGAGCTGCCAGGGGCGCCCGTCACCGGGGTCCCAGGCCATGAACTCGTCCACCGACATGAACACGGGTATCTTTGCGAGCGCGACCATGCCTCATCGTAGCACACCAGCGTGGCGCCGGGCACGGGGATCACGTCCGAGCTGGCATTCAGCGGCGAGCACGTGACCACCACGTCCGGATAGCGCACTCGCTCCTGCGGGCACCGTTTTCTCTTGGTGGGTTCACGGGTCCTGAACGGGCCGGAACACGTCGCGATGCAGGTGGTGGGATCGCGCGGCATCTCCACCCCTATCGCTTGCGGCGCGGGAACATCTGCTTTGCCCGGGAAGTTGCGGCAGGCCAGGTCGCCCTGTGCGCTCCGGCAAGCCCCTGCGCCGACCTCTCGATGCGCCCCGGTCCTTGCGCTCCGCCCGGCGAGCGCTGATCTCTGCGCATCCAGGCAGGACCTGGCGTGCCGGCGAGCCCTGGCCGCCCGATCCGGCCCCTGACAGGAGATTGCCCATGATACCGCTCTCGGTCCTGGATCTCGCGCCCGTCCCCGAAGGGTTCACGCCGGCCGACGCGCTGCACAACGCGCTGGACCTGGCGCAGCACGTCGAGCGCTGGGGCTACCGCCGCTACTGGCTGGCGGAGC
>JBBSIT010000066.1:0-11450 GCA_038231995.1 Acetobacterales bacterium
ACGAGCCGATCCTCTACGGCTTCGCGACCGACCGGACCAGATGGCGGATCGTCGGCATCAATATCAATAGTTTCCAACAGGCCTTTCTCATCCGGCCGGCAAGCTCGAAGTTCAAGCGCATCGCGGATGTAACTCTCGCCAACTTATTCGCGAGCGGCCAATGGAACATGCTGTTCGAGAAATATTTTGGACCATCCAGCGCAACTCCGCTCGCTATGACGGATCAGCTCAAGACCCTCGTCCTAATAAACTCCTGGCCAGCTTGAGCGCTGCGCACCTGGCGCATTGCGAATGCTGGGTGGTCTCGATTGGGCAGTCTTATGGCGGCCTCCGTTCGGTGAGCAGATCACCGACGCGATCCTGCTCACGATCAAGATTGCAGGGGTATCGTGGATCTTCGCGACGCTCTTAGGAATCCTGGTCGGGACTGCGCGCGAGGCCCCGCTCGCGATCGTCCGGATCGTCGCGTCAGCGTATGTGGAAGTCTTCCGCAACATCCCTGTCCTCGTACAGCTTTTCTTCATCTACTATGTTATGCCTCGCGTGCTCCCGATGGGGTTTCGACGCATCCTGTTTGATCTGGGGTGGGAGGTGGTCGCGGCCGTCTTGACGCTGTCTCTCTACAGCTCGGCCAAGATCGCCGAGCATGTCAGGGCCGGCATGAACTCGGTCGGTCGCCAGATGTGCCAGGCCGCGATGTCGACCGGCCTGACTTGGTGGCAGGCCCAGCGTTACGTGGTGCTCCCACTGCTGCTCCGGGTGATCGCGCCGAGTCTGACGTCGGAGTTCGTCACGATCTTCAAGGGCTCGTCGCTGGCGATGACCGTCGGTGCGGTCGAGACCACCTACGTGACCCAGCAGCTTGGCGCCGAGACTTTCCGCTGGATCGAGGCAAATGTCTTCGGCACGTCCGTCTATCTGGTCTGCGCCTGGATCATTGCCGGGCTGATGAGCCTCGTTGAACGCTGGACGCGCGTTCCCGGCCTGATGCGGCGGACATGACGCGATGAGCGATCTCGGCGCCCTTCTTCTCGCTTTGGTGAAGTATAATCTCGGCATGACGTTGATGGCCATCAGCATCGCACTGCCGATTGCGTGCCTGTTCGCGGCAGGCCGCTTGTCCTCCAACCCCCTGATCCGGTATCCGGCGACGGCCTACGTGAACATCCTGCGAAGCTCTCCGCTCGTGATGATCATGTTCTGGGTCTACACGGTGGGACCGATGATCATCGGTCGTCCAAGCTCGGCCTATCTCTCGGCCTTGTTCGCCCTGGCGGCCTTTGAGGTCGCCTACTTCACGGAGATCATCCGCTCGGGAATACAGTCGATCACCACCGGGCAGCGGAGCGCGGCGTTCGCGACCGGCCTGACGGAAGCCCAAGCCATGAGGCTCATCATCCTGCCGCAGGCCTTGCGCCGCATGACGCCGTCTCTGCTCACGCAGAGCCTGATCGCTCTTCAAGACTCGACGATAGCCAGCATCATCAGCGTCCCCGACATTCTGCAGACGACGAACGTGATCAATGCGCGCGAGCAGAATCCGATCTTCCTTTATTCTTCTCTGGCGACGATCTACTTCCTGGTGTGCTATGCGCTGAGTCTTGTGGTCCGGCGCCTCGAGAGGGGCAGCCAGGTCCGGATGGGCCTGCTTCAGGCGGCGTGATTCGCGTCATCGTCGGAAGAAAGGTGCCGGCGGGCGATCGACAGGACCTGATCGACCTCGGCGACGCTGCCGTCAAAGCGGCAGACAAGGCGGATGCGGTTGCCGCCCCGGTCGAAGAACAGGACATGGTTGGCGGAGAGGGCAGCGATCGTCGCCGGCGGGAGCGTGGCATGAACGATGTTGGCCTCGACGGGGGCCATGAGCTGCACGCCGGGCAGCCGCGCCAGACCGGCCCCAAGATGCGACGCAAGCCGGTTGGCGTGCCTTGCGGAGCGCAGATAGAGGTCGTTCTCGACGTAGGCCAGGAGCTGTACCGCCGCGAAGCGCATCTTCGACCATGTCTGGCCAGCGCGCCTCAGCCTGTACGAGAGATCCTCGGCGAGATCGGGATTGAACACCACGATCGCCTCGGTGCTCATGCAGCCGTTCTTCGTCGCACCGAAGGAAAGGATGCCGACGCCCGCGCGCCAGGTCATGTCCGCAGGTGTGCAATCGAGCGTCGCGAGCGCGTTGGCGAAGCGCGCGCCGTCCATGTGGAGCGTCACGTCATGGCGTCGTGCGATCTCGGCGATGCGGCGCAGCTCGTCGAGCCGGTAGACCGTACCCGCCTCGGTCGCCTGCGTGATGGAGATGGCGTCGGGCTGCGGCTTGTGGCGGCGCCCCAGCTCGGCGCTTGCAAGAGCCGCCTCCAGACTCTCGGCATCGAGCCGGAATCCCGTTCCGGCGAGCGGAATGAGTTTGGCGCCGCCGGTGAAGGCCTCCGTCGCGCCGCCTTCCGAGGTATGGATGTGGGCATCGACATGGCAATAGATCCCGCCATACGGCCGGGTGCAGGAGGAGAGTGCCAAGGCATTGGCAGCCGTTCCGGTCGCGACGGGGAATACCCGGACCGAAGTCTCGAACAGGGTGGAGAAGCATTGATCCAACCGATCGCTCAGCGCATCGGCTCCGTAGGAAGCGTCGGTCCCCGAATTGGCCTCGACCAGAGCCCGCATGATCTCCGGGCTGACGGTCGCGACGTTGTCGCTGCGAAAATCGAGATTGGATTCCGGCATGACTTGATCCTGAACTGAATACCGTGGCGGCGCGCCGCAAGCGCCCGATGCTTAACCCGCCACCCTGTCGCGCGGTGCGAGCCGATCCCAGCAATCGTCGCGGCGCGTCGTGAGGCGGTGCTTCATGATGCGCTGGCTCGGCGTACGCTCGAATTCGCCCACGACGCTCACGTAACGCGGGTTCTGATACGGGGCCAGCCGCTCCGTCAGCCAGCGCGACAGCGCGGCGGGGTCGAGCGGGACCCCGGCCTTCGGCTTCACGAACAGCTTGATGTCCTGCTCACCCACATCAGTCGCCACGCCGATCATGGCGCAGTCCTCGACGGCAGGATGGCTGGCAGCCACGTTCTCCACTTCCCACGCGGAGACGTTCTCGCCCCTCACGCGCACTGAATCCGACATCCGGCCGTGGAAAATCAGGTTGCCGCCAGAGTCCCACGCCCCCAGGTCGCCGGTGTGCAGAGCACCGTTGCGCAGGACCCTGGCGGTCGCGTCCGGGTTCCGAAAATAGCCCTGCGTGATCGCACGCGGCTCCTGGCTCCGCACCACGATCTCGCCGCGTTCGCCCGGAGGAACCGGAACCCCGTGGGCATCGAGCAGCTCCACGGAGAACCATGGGACCGGCCGGCCCACCGACCCGATGACGCCGTTGTCGTTGAACGTGGTGAAGCTGGAGGCCTCGGTCATGCCGTAGCACTCCCGGATCTGCACGCCGAACCGGTCCTGCACCGCTTGCCACACGTCCGGCGGGCAACCGCCACCCCAGGCGATGCGGACGCGATGGCTGCGGTCCAGCGCGGACGGCGGCTGCTTCAGCAGGATCTGCAGTATCCCGCCCAGGAAGTGGATGTGGGTTGCGCCGGCCGCGGACACGTCCGCCCAGAACCGGCCGGCGCTGAAGCGGGAGACCATGTGCAGGATCGCGCGGCGCAGCAGCGGCACGACGATCAACTGCGATCCGCCGATATGGTACAGCGGCTCCCACATGAACAGCACGTCGCCGTCCCTCGCGTCCGAGACCAGGCATGCGCCTTCTCCAGCAAGGCGCAGCATGCGGTGGGACATCATCACGCCCTTCGGCGCGCCCGTCGTGCCGGAGGTGTAGCTGATGGCGAACAGCGCGTCGGCGCCCGGCAACTCATCGTTGAAGCGGTCCGGCCCGGCGATCAGGCCGGCGAGCGGCAGCGCCTCCTCGGCCTCGCCTTCCGCCACCAGGGTGGCCCCTGCCAGCGCCGCGCCGCAGCCGCGGATGAGCGGGATGAGATCGGCGCGCGCGATGACGACGCGCGGCTCCGCATGGTCCAGGATATAGCGGAGCCCGTCGGCACGCAGTTGCACGTTAAGCGGCACCCAGACGGCGCCGGACTTGGCCAGGGCGAACAGCAGCGCCAGCGCCGCGGGGCTGTTGGCCAGCATCACCGCCACCCGGTCTCCCCGCTCGACGCCGATCCGCCGCAACCCGGCCGCGATGCGGTCGGAGTGGTCGTGCAGATGGGCGAAGCTGAGCGCCTCGCCCTCGAAGCGGGCGAAGACCCGCTCCCCATCCGCCGCCGCCAGGCTCACGAAACGCTTGATGAACCCGTCGTCGTTGTCCGCCATAGGGGGCTCCCGCCGAAGCGTGGACCGTGCCCGCGTGCCGGGCTGGCGATCCACCGTTCGCTGATCGTCCGATGCTGATCGTCTTACTGGCGCGTTCAGGACGCGTAACTTGGCTCCTGCTCGTCCAGGATGCGCTTGACCTCCTCCATATGCAGTTCGGCGTTGATGGTGAACTTGGCGAACTGGTCGTGCGTGGTCTGCGCCATCTCGTCCGGCATCACGTTCAGCTCCTGTCCGGTCTGCATGGCAAGGACCTGCACCTGGCAAGCGCGCTCCAGGTAGTAGAAGTCGTCGAAGGTCTGCGCGATGGTCTCGCCGACGATGACCACCCCGTGGTTGGCCAGGAACAGCACGCGCTTGTCCCCCATCGCCTCGGCCATCCGCTCTCCCTCATGGGTGGCGTCGGCGATGCCGTTGAAGTGGTCGTCATAGGCGATGTCGCCGAAGAACCGCGCGGCGTTCTGATGCACCATCTGCAGCCGGCCGCCCTTGATGGCCGTGATCGCCGTGGAGTATGGCGCATGCAGGTGCATGACGACCTTCGCCTTGGGATGGTTCAGGTGGACCCGGGTATGGATGGTGAAGCCGGTGGTCGGCGCCCGCCCTCTTCCCTCCACCGTCGTCCCGTGCTCATCGATCACCAGCAGGCCGCTCGCGGTGATCCGCTCGAATGCCACGCCCTTGGGATTGATCAGGAACCGACGGCCCGGCAGCATCACCGTCAGGTGATTGCATACCCCTTCGTGCATGTTCAGGCGCGCCGTCATGCGAAACACCGCGGCAAGGTCGATGCGCGCCTGCTGCGTCTCAGCCGCGTTCCCGCCCGCGCCGGTCAAACTGTCGGCCATCTGATCTCTCCTTGTTCTGGTCCGCTCATTGGCTGACCGAGCGCCGGCGCAGCACTTCCGCGGCGATGATGAACACGGTCACGAATACCAGGACGACCGTGGAGACGGCGGCCAGGGTCGGGTTCACCTGCAGCAGCAGGTCGTTCCACATCCGCCGAGGCAAGGTGGAGGTGCTGCCTCCCGTGACGAACAGTGCGATGGTCAGCTCGTCGAACGAGGTGATGAAGGCGAACAGGAAGCTGGCGATCACGCCGCCGCGGATCTGCGGCAGCGTGATGTGGAGCAGCGTGCTCCATTTGCTGGCGCCCAGGCTCCAGGCCGCCTGGTCCAGCCGGTCGTCATAGGTCTTCAGCACCGCCATGACCGTGATCACGACGTAGGGGACGGCCAGGATCGTGTGCCCGATCACCAGGCCCAGCACGGTCCCGACCAGGCCGATCCGGGCATACAAGTAGAACAGGCCCACGGCGATGATGATGCGGGGCAGCACCAGCGGCGCCAAGATCAGACCCAGGATGACGCCTCGGCCGGCGATGTTCTGGCGGACCAGCACGAAGGCCGCCGCCGTCCCCAGCACCGTCGCCACCGCCCCGGTGAGCAGCGCCACGATGAAGGACCGCACGGTCGCGGCGATCCAGTCCGGCGCGCCGAAGTAGAGCTGGTACCAGCGCAACGAGAAACCCTGAGGCGGGAATTCGATGAAGTTGCCGGAGGTGAACGACACGGGAATCACGAAGAAGGACGGCAGGCATAGGAAGGCGATGATCAGCGTGCCAGAGACGAACAGGACGCCGCGCGAGACGGACCGCCGTGGACGATCCGTCCGAACCGGCATCGCCGCCTCCCAGAGCTGCCCGCCACGGTCGCTCAACCAGCCCAGGGCTGCGATCAACCGGTCGCCGATCGCGGCGCCCAAGCGGGACAGCATGCCGGGGCGCCGCATTGCCCCCCGCTCGGACGCAGCGCCTCCGGACAGGTTGGAGAGGCCGAGCATGCGGTCGTACAGCAGGAAGACCAGGGCCGAGGCCACCAACAGCACGACGGACAAGGCGCTGGCGAACCGCCAGTTCAGCACCTCCTGGATAATGGAGATGATGACCTGGGCCATCATGGTCTGCTGGCGGCCGCCCAGCAGCGCCGGCGTGATGAAGAAGCCCAGCGCGGTAATGAACACCAGCAGTCCGGCCGAGGCCACGCCCGGGACAGACAGGCGGAAGAATATCTGCCAGAACGCGCTGCCGCCCCGCGCGCCCAGCGTGCGTGCCGCGCTGACCAGCGTCCGGTCCACGCGCTGCATCACCGCCAGCATCGCCATGACCGCGAGCGGCATCATGGCGTGCACCATGCCGATCATAGTGCCGGTGAAGTTGAAGATCAGCGACAGCGGCGCGTCCGTGATGCCGAGCGAGAGCAGCAGCTTGTTCACCGCCCCATTGCGGCCAAGCAGGATCATCCACGCGAACGTCCGGACCAGGAAGCTGGTCCAGAACGGCATCAGCACCAGGATGGTCAGCACGTCCCGTGTGCGCGGCCGCGCCGTCGCCAGCAGGTAGGCGACGGGGTAGCCCGCAAGCAGCGAGAAGGCCGTGGTCCAGAACGAGATCTGCAGCGTGATGCCCAGCGTGCGGATGTAGACCGGCGTGGTCGCCGCCCGCACGTAGTTCTCGGCCGACAATTCGCCGGCCCGGTCCAGCACGCTGAGCCACAGGATCTGCAGCACGGGGTACAGGAAGAACGCCAGGACGAGCAGCAGCAGCGGGTAGATCGGCCAGGCCCGGACCCAGCCTGCGCTGGCCAGCGGCGGCCGGGCATGGCCGGGCCTGGTCGGCGCCAGGCGGATCTGCGCCGCGGACGTCATGCCGCGCCGAGCACGACGGTGTGGTCGCGCCCCCACCCGACCCGAACCGCCGTGCCGACCGGCAAGACGTCCGCGCCGCGGTCGGTGAACTGCTTCAGCGCCAGCACCAGATCGCCGGGAACGGCGACGTAATGCCGGAACACGCCCCCGATGAACACCGTCTCCGCCAGAGTGCCCTCGGCGACGTTCTCGGCCGTCTCGCCGGGCTGCAGGAGGCGCAGGCTCTCCGGCCGGATGACCAGCTTCACGGGCTGGCCCGGCGCAAGCGCCGCGTCCACGCGCGCGTGCATCCGCAACCCGCCCGGCGCCTGCACCACGCCGGCCGTCCCGGGGGTGACCACCGTGCCCGCGATGATGTTGGACTCGCCCAGGAAGTCCGCCGCGAACTCCGTGCGGGGCTGGAAATACAGCTCCTCCGGCGATCCGATCTGCTCGATCCGCCCATGGTTCATCAGGCAGATGCGATCCGACATCGCCATCGCTTCCTCCTGGTCGTGGGTGACATAGAGGACCGTGATGCCCAGCCGCTTGTGCAGCTGCTTGATCTCAATCTGCATGTGGTCCCGCAGCTTGCGGTCCAGCGCGCCGAGCGGCTCGTCCATCAGGATGATCGACGGGTGATAGACGATGCAGCGCGCCAACGCGATGCGCTGCTGCTGGCCGCCGGACAACTCCTTCGGCAGCCGGCCGGCGACGTGCGGCAGTTGCACGATCTCCAGCACGCGGCCGACCTCCGCCGTCGCCTGCGCTGCAGACACACCGCGCATGCGCAACGGGAAGGCGATGTTCTCCTGGATCGTGAGGTGCGGGAACAGGGCGTAGTTCTGGAACACGACGCCGATGTCCCGCTTGTTCGGCGGCTCGTACGTGGACAGCTTGCCGCCGATCCAAACCTCCCCCGCCGTCGGTTGGGTCAGCCCGGCCACGATCATCAACAGCGTGCTCTTGCCCGAGCCGGAAGGGCCCAGCAGCGTCAGGAACTCACCTTCCGCAAGGTCCAGGCTGGCGTCCGCCAGGGCGGAGACCGGACCATACGTCTTGGCGACGCTTCGGATGGAGAGCTTGATGCTGGGGCCCGTCGAAGGTTTTAACTCTCCGGACCCGGGCCGCACGCTCAGCTCAGCAGCCAGGCGTTGAAGCGCTCGAGCGAGGCTTCCTTGTTCTTGCTCCACCATTCCGTGTTCGACTGCATCATCAGCTTCAGGTTGTCTGGGGCAGTTGGCAGGAACTTGGCGCGTTCAGCCGGGATATAGTCGTAGGCCTTGGGGTTGGTCGGCCCATAGGCGATGCGGGACACGAAGTCGGCCTGGCGCCTGGCGTTCGCGCAGTACTTGATGAAGCGCCGGGCCAGCTCCGCCCGCGGATTGCCCCTCGGGATCACCCAGCCTTCCATGGCGTAGATCCCCTGGTCCCACGAGATCGCGACCGGCCCGCCGGCCTCGATCACCACCTGGGCGCGGGCATTCCAGGTGGGGATCATGTCCACCTCCCCGCTCTGCAGCATCTGGGTCGTCTGCGCGCCGCCTGTCCACCACACGTCCACGTGCGGCTTGATCTGGTCCAGCTTCTTGAAGGCGCGGTCCATGTTGATCGGATAGATATCCTTCATCGCCACGCCATCGGCTAGCAGCGCCGCCTCCAGCATGTCGATCGGATGCTTGTGCAGGGCGCGGCGCCCCGGGAACTTCTGCACGTTCCAGAAATCCGACCAGTTCTTCGGGCCGTTCTGGCCGTACTTGTCGGTGCGGTACGCGATGATCGTGGAATACACGTCCTGGCCCATCCAGCCGGGCCGGCGGGCCTCCGGCATGATCTGCGCCATGTCCTCGCCGCTCCAGTCCAGCGGCTCCAGCAGGTTCTGCGGGGCGAGCTCGGCGACATCGGCATCCGTCGCGACGACCGCGTCCCAGGTGTAGGACTTCGTCTCCACGTTCGCCTTGATCTCGACCGTGGGATAGTGCTCGCGCGCGATGTGCCTCATCGTCACGTCCGCCTCCTTGGCGAAGGGCTGGACGAAGGCCGGGCCGGATGCCGGCGTCCAGGCCCCGCCGGGATCGGCGACCGTCAGCGTGTCCTTCGCGAAGGCCCGGCGCAGCGGGGCGGACGAGCCTAGCAGGGCCGCAAGCCCGCCGGCGGAACCCGCCAGCACCTTGCGCCGGTCGATCGCGTAACGTGAGGGGTCCGTGGTCAAGGTCGGGTCGATCACTGTCCTGTCCTCCTCTGGAATGTTGCTGTCCTGACGGATATCAGCACGGCAGCGACCGGCCCGCCCACGCAAAGCGTCGCGCCTGAGCCATCAAGCCTTGCGGGCGGCGCGCTTGGCCAGGAACTCCTGCATCATCAGCGCCGGCTCGCCCGTCGCGTAGGCCTCGCGCTGGGTGCGGATGCCGGCCGCGATGCACTCGCGGAAGCCGGGCTCGGTCACCTCGCGGAAGCGCGCCTTGTTCAGGCGCATGGCGACGGGCGGCTTCGCGGCCAGCTCCGCGGCCAGCGCCATGGCGGCCGGCATCACTTGGTCCGCCGGCACGATGCGGTTGATCAGGCCGATGGCGCGGCACTCCTCCGCGTCCATCATCCGGCCGGTCAGCGTCAGGTCGATCGTGCGGGCCATGCCCAGCATCTCGCGCATGATCCATGGCCCGGTGACGCTGGCGATGCCGGAGTTGATCTCCGGCTGGCCCATCGTCACGCCGGGGTGGCCGATGCGCATGTCGCCCAGCAGGGCCACCTGGAACGCCGAGCCCGCCGCCAGCCCGTTCAACGCCATGATGAGGGGCTTCGACAGGGAACGCAGGCGGTCGTACAGCCGGTCCCACTCCCTCATCCACTCCTCGGCCCGGTCGGGATCGAAGGTCTTGGTCTCGTTCAGGTCCTGCCCGGCGCCGAACGCGCGATCCCCGGCGCCGGTCATCACGATGGCGCCGACCGCCGGGTCCTGCTCGGCCGCATCCAGCTTCGCCACGAGCATGCTGCGCATGGGGCCGTGCCACGCATTGAGGATCTCCGGGCGGTTCAGCGTGAGGGCGGCGACGCGCCCCTCCGTCCTGGAAAGAACGAACTGATCCATGGCCTTCTCCCGCGCGAACCGAACATTCGTATTGCATTGAAATACGACGTATTGCAAGAATGCTGCCGGACGCGCATGCTTGTCAATCATGAACCTTGTCCGCAACACCGCCGCCTCGTCTCCGGCAACGGAGCCCGTCGCACCAGCGGCCACGCCTCGCGCGGACCCGCTCTACGTCCGCTCCATCGAGAAGGCGTTCCGCGTGCTGTCGGCGTTCGGGACCGGTCATCCCACCTTGTCCCTGGTGCAGGTCGCGGCCACGGCGGAGCTGGACAAGAGCGCGGCGCAGCGGTTCACCTACACGCTGGAGCGGCTGGGCTATCTTCGTAAGGACCCGGAAACGAAGCGCTTCGAGCTGACGCCGAGGGCGCTGGATCTGGGCTACCACTACATGCGCGCCAGTTCGATCGCCGAGCGGGCGATGCCGCATCTGCTGGAGCTCAGCCGGACCACGGAGGAGTCCGTCAGCCTCAGCGTGCTCGACGAGACGGAGATCGTCTACGTGGTGCGGTTCACCAGCCGCCACATGGTCAGCAGCAACGTCATCGTCGGCACGCGTCTGCCGGCGTATTGCACCGCGCCGGGCATCGCGATGCTGTCGCGCCTATCGCCGGCGGCGGCCCACGACGTGTTGAAGCGTTCTGACCTTCGGCCCTATACGCCAGCTACCACCTGGCAGATGCCCGACTTGCTGGCCAAGCTAGAAACGACGACTGCGCGCGGGTTCGCCATGGCGGTCGAGGAGATTTTCCAGAGCGACATCTCGTTGGCCGCCGCCATCACCGGCGTGCGTGGCGAGCCGGTCGGCGCGGTCAGCCTCTCCGTGTCCCGGGTGCGCATCTCCCCCGACGCGGCCGAACGGCGCTTCGGCCCGCTCGTCACGGCAACCGCGCACGCGTTGTCATTCCACGTCCTGCCGCAGGCCGGTGGTCCGGGCTCGCAGCGACTGGAAGCCCGATGACGACACCTGCCGACATCCTGCTGCTGGGCACCGGCGCATTCGCGGCCCGCATCGCGTTCGACCTCGCAGCCGCCGCACAGCGTCCCGTCGAGGTCATCATCGCCGGGCGCAATGGGCCGCGGCTGGACTGGCTGCGCACCGCGGCAAACGCCCGTGCGGCCATCTTCGGCACGCAGGCGCGCTTCACCACGCAGCAGGTCGATCTCCTGCAGTCCGACGCGCCGGCCAGCCTCATCGCCCGGGTCCGCCCGGTCGTGGTGACGCAGGCCGCATCCATCCAGACCAGCGCCGTCATCTCCGCGACGGGCGATGGCTGGAGCCGGCTGGTGGCGGAGGGCGGATTGAGCGCCACAGCCGTGTTCCAGGCCGTCCTGAGCGCCCGCGTGGCCCGGGCCGTGC
>JBBSIT010000067.1:0-11445 GCA_038231995.1 Acetobacterales bacterium
CCTATCGCACCCGGCACCGCGGGGTCGATCGTGGCCCTGTTCGCCGGCGCGGCGCTGATGCGCCTGCATCCTTTGGCGTTGCCGGCGGCGGCGGCGCTCGCGTGCGTGGCCGGCTTCGCCGCGATCCCCCGCGCCGTGCCGGACCCGGACGCCGATCCCGGCTGGGTCGTGATCGACGAGGCCGCCGGCCAGTGGCTCGCCATGGTCACGCTCGGCGCCGTCACTTTGACGGGATTGGCGCTCGCTTTCACGCTGTTCCGGTTGCTGGACATCCTCAAGCCCGGGCCGATCGGGTGGGCGGACCGCCAACACGGCCCGTTCGGGATCATGATGGACGACATCATCGCCGGCGGCCTCGTCGCAGTCGCGATCTACGCAGTGCGGCTGGCCTGGCCCGGCTTGCTCGCATAGGGAGTGGACGAATGATCGATCAGGCTGCACTCGATGCTGCGGCGGACCTGCTGGAACGACTGCGAGCGCGAGGCCTGCGGCTGGCGACGGCCGAGAGCTGCACGGGGGGCCTGATCGCCGCCGCGCTGACCCATATCGCCGGGTCGTCCGATGTGCTCGATCGGGGGTTCGTGACCTACTCGAACGCCGCTAAGTCGGAGCTGCTCGGGGTGCGTGCGGAGCTGATCGCGTCGCATGGGGCCGTCAGCGAACCGGTCGCGCAGCATATGGCCCAAGGTGCGCTGGAACGTTCCTTCGCCGACATCGCCGTGAGCGTGACGGGCGTCGCCGGCCCGGGCGGCGGCAGCGCGGAGAAGCCGGTGGGCACGGTATGGTTCGGCGTGGCCCGGCGGGGCGGCACCGTGCGGACCGAGTGCCAGGTGTTCGGCGGCGACCGGGGCGCCGTGCGACTCGCCACCGTGCGGCACGCCTTCGTGCTGATCCTGACGGCTGCCGCCTGACGCCCTCACCATATCCCTGCGATCGCGGAGACGCGCTCGTTCTCATTGGCCTGCGTCGCCTCAAGCAGCCGTCCTGTTCTCGCGCATAGGTCCGGTCTCGCCCGGAACTTCCAGCGCGGGGCCTCCCTGGCGAACGCGCGATCCAGGGCGGCTTTGATCCACCGGGCATCCTCGGCCGTCCTGCCGATCCCTGCGTTGCTGACCACGTTCCCGCGGAACCGCAGGCCGCTGGCTCTGAGCGCCGGGCATGGCCTCAGCAACGCGAGGAGCTGACCGTATACGTCAGCGAGGATCGCAGCCTTCCCCAATGGGATGGGTTCCGCTCTGGGCGCGCGTGGCGACAGGATAGGTCGGGGGCGCCGGCGTGCATCCCGTGTTCGTTCCGATCAGAAGCGCCAGCAGCATGGCAGCGCGCATATTCGGTTGACGCCCGGCGTGGAACGGCTCTAGCTCTGCCGTGCAGCTTGCCGGGCGCGGCGCTTCTCGGCCGCGTGGGCGCGGATGTCGTCCAGCGTCACGTAACCTTTATGCGCCTTATCGATGGCGTCGAACTCGTGCGCGACGCTCGGCATCTTCGCCAGGGCCTGGGCGAAGGTCAGTCGTCCGTCGTGTTCGCCTCGCGGAAACGCTGCTCCAGCGTGGCGCGGACCCGGCGCGGCTGGGCCAAGGCGGGGTTGTCCGCATCGGAACTCGCCGGGTTCTGCGGCGCGGGCGCGGGGGTGGCAGCAAGCGCCAGGAGGGCGGCAAGGCACAGGCCGAGCTTCATGACAGGACCGCCCTTCGGATGGCTGCCTCCGCCTCGCCCATGTCTGCGCGGCTGACGTCGAGATGCGTGCAGGCGCGGGCGCGATGAGGGCCCATGACCGAGATCAGCACGCCCTCGGCGCGGACCCGATCGGCCAGTTCGGCCGCGGTCAGCCCGGCGCCGCTCGTATCGAAGAACACCAGGTTGGTCTCGGGCAGCTCCACGTCGAGGCCCGGCACCTGCGCCAGCCCGCGCGCGAGGATGCGGGCATTCTCATGGTCCTCGGCCAGCCGTTCGACGTTGTGGTCGAGAGCAAAGAGGCATGCGGCGGCGCTGATGCCGGCCTGCCGGAGCGAGCCGCCCAGCCGCTGCTTCCAGCGCCACGCCGCGTCGATGAACTCCGCCGACCCGGCCAGCACGGCGCCGAGCGGCGCCCCGAGTCCCTTGGTGACATCCAGCCACACCGTGTCGTAACCCGCCGCCATCTCGGCCGGCGGTACGCCGGCTGCCACGGACGCATTCATCAGCCGCGCTCCGTCCATATGCGTGACCATCCCGTGCGCGTGCGCCACTTCGGCTACCGCGTGCAGCTCCGCCAAGGGCCAGACGGCGCCGCCGCCGAGGTTAGCGGTCTGCTCGACTTCCAGCATGCGCTGCGGCGGGGCGTAGCGCGAGCGGGGGCGAATGGCCTTCTGCACGGCCGCCACGCTGAACTGACCGGCCGGCCCTTGCAGCGGCGCGACCTGCACGCCGGCCAGCGCCCAGGGCGCGCCGCCCTCCGACGTCGCGATATGCGCGGTCGCGTGAGCCAGGATCTCGTCGCCGGGCCGGCACTGCGTGAGGATCGCGACCTCGTTGCACATGGTCCCGGACGGCAGGAACATGGCCGCCTCCTTGCCGAGAAGTGCTGCCATGCGGTCGCAGAGCGCATGCACGGTAGGGTCGGCGCCGTGCTGCTCGTCGCCGACCTCGGCCCCCATCATGAACTCGCGCATCGCCCGGCTCGGCTTCGTCTGCGTGTCGGAGTAGAGGTTCACGCGCACCGGGACGGCGGCGTCGAAGCGGGGCGGGGCATACATGCGGGGGGACTCGCGGCTGGGAGACGCCAGCAAAGCAGTCCCGAGCGCCTTTGTCAGCCCTCGGCTGCGGCTGATGCGACCGGGGCGGGCGGCATCACGGCGATCGTCGCGGCGGGAGCATCATACACGTCGCGCGCGCGCTTGAGAAAGGCGTTGACCATGCGGCGGACCGCCTCGTTGAACACGACGCCGATCGCTCGTTGCAGCAGCCTGCTCTTGAACTCGAAATCCACGAAGAAACTGACTCGGCATCCCTTCGGGTCCGGCTCGAACAGCCATTGGTTGTTCAGATAGCGAAATGGGCCGTTCTCGTAGGTCACCTGAACGCGGTGCGGTCGGTCCAACGCGACCCGACTCGTGAAGCTCTCGCGGAACGGACCGAAGCCGATGGTGAGATCGGCGACCAGCTCGGTCTCGGTCCGGCTGCGGACCTTCGCGCCCACGCACCACGGCAGGAACCGCGGATACTGATCCACGTCCGCGACCAGGTCGTACATCTGCTCCGGTCCATACGGCAGCAGCTTGCGCTCGGCGTGGGTCGGCATCGGCTCTACGCGGCCGAGGCGGTCAGACGCTGCTCGCGCGCGCTGCGGAGCCGGGCAAAGTCGGCATCGGCATGATACGAGCTTCGGGTCAGCGGTGTAGCGCTCACCATCAGGAAGCTCTTGGCCCGCGCGGCCGACGCGTAGCTCGCGAACTCGTCCGGCGTGACGAACCGGTCCACCGCGGCGTGCTTCACGGTCGGCTGCAGATACTGGCCGAGCGTCAGGAAATCCACGTCGGCGACGCGGAGGTCGTCCATGACCTGCAGTATCTCCGCGCGCTGCTCGCCGAGGCCGACCATCAGGCCCGACTTGGTGAAGATCGACGGATCGAGCGCCTTCACCTGGTCCAGCAGGCGCAGCGACTGGTAATAGCGCGCGCCAGGCCGGATAGTCGGATAGAGCCGCGGCACCGTCTCTAGGTTGTGGTTGAACACGTCGGGCCGCGCCGCGACGACGATCTCGGCAGCGCCGGGCTTGCGCAGGAAGTCCGGCGTCAGCACCTCGACGGTCGTGTCCCGGGCCGCCGCGCGGATCGCGCGAATCACCGCAGCGATATGCGCGGCGCCGCCATCGGCGAGGTCATCCCGGTCGACGGAGGTGATGACGACGTGGCGCAAGCCGAGCTTGGCGATGGCGTCGGCCACGCGGTTCGGCTCGTCAGCATCCAGCGCCTCCGGCTCCCCGGTGCGGACATTGCAGAAGCTGCACGCCCGGGTGCAGGTATCGCCCATGATCATCATGGTGGCGTGGCGCTGCGACCAGCACTCGCCGATATTGGGGCAGGCCGCCTCCTCGCATACCGTGACCAGTCGGTTCTCGCGCATGATCGCGCGCGTCTCGTGGTAAACGGGGTGGGTCGGCGCCTTGACCCGGATCCAGTCCGGCTTGCGCTGGATCGGGTTGTCCGGCCGCTGCGCCTTCTCGGGTGGGCGCAGCACCGCCGCTTGCGCGCCGCCGAGGCGATGGTCGATCAGGACGCGAGTGCTCATGGCCTACCCCTTCGCACGGACCGTCCTGAGATGGCGTGGGCCGCGCGATGCGTCAAGCAAGGCCCGATGCAGGCTCAGAAGTGGATCGCGCGGCCGTAGGCGCCGAGCGTGGCCTCGTGCATCGTCTCGCTGACGGTCGGGTGCGGGAACACCGTGTGCATCAGCTCCACCTCGGTGGTCTCCAAGGTCCGCGCAATGGCGAAGCCCTGGATCATCTCGGTGACCTCGGCGCCGATCATATGCGCGCCCAGCAGCTCGCCGGTCTTGGCATCGAACACGGTCTTCACCATGCCCTCCGGCTCGCCCATCGCGATCGCCTTGCCGTTGCCGATGAACGGGAACCGGCCGACACGGACATCGTGCCCAGTCTCCTTCGCCTTCGCCTCCGTCATGCCGACCGAGGCTATCTGAGGCCGCGAGTAGGTGCAGCCCGGGATGTTGCCGACGTGCAGCGGCTCGACGTCGTTCTGCCGCGCGATCTTCTCGACGCAGATGACGCCCTCGTGGCTCGCCTTGTGCGCGAGCCAGGGCGCGCCCGTCACGTCGCCGATCGCGTAGACGCCGGGCTCCCCGGTGCGGCAGAACTCGTCGATGACGATGTGGGACCGCTCGACCTGAACGCCCGTGCCCTCAAGGCCGATGTCCTCGACATTGCCGACGATGCCCACTGCCGAGATGACGCGGTCGAAATCGCGCTGCTCGATCTTGCCCGCCGCCTCGATCGTCGCGGTGACGCTGCAGGCGTGCTTGGTGATGGCCGTGACCTTGGCGCTGGTCTGGATGCGGATGCCCTGGCGCTCGAAGCTCTTGCGGGCGAAGGCGCTGATCTCCTCGTCCTCGACCGGCAGGATGCGGTCGAGCAGCTCCACCACCGTCACCTCGGCGCCCATGTTGCGGTAGAAGCTCGCGAACTCGATGCCGATGGCGCCGGAGCCGACCACGAGCAGCGACTTCGGCATCGCGGGCGGGACCATGGCCTCGCGGTAGGTCCAGATCAGTTTGCCGTCCCCTTCCAGGCCCGGAAGCTGCCGCGCGCGCGCGCCGGTCGCGAGGATGATGTGCGGCGCGGTCAAGGTCGCGACGGGCTTGCCGTCCTTCGTGACCGCGAGCTGGTGCTTGCCGGCAAGACGCCCCCGCCCGTCGAACACCGCCACCTTGTTCTTCTTGAGCAGATGGCCGACGCCGCTGGCGAGCTGCTTGGCAATTGCGCGGGAGCGCTTCACGACCTTATCGAGATCGAACCGCACGTTGTCGGCCGCGAAGCCGAATTCGCCGAGGTTGTGCAGCAGATGATTGATCTCGGACGAGCGCAGCAGCGCCTTGGTAGGGATGCAGCCCCAGTTCAGGCAGATGCCACCGAGGTGCTCGCGCTCCACCACGGCGACGCGCATGCCGAGTTGCGCCGCGCGGATGGCCGCGACGTAGCCGCCAGGTCCGCCGCCGAGGACGATCAGGTCGAAGCTCGTTTCCTGCGCCATCGCCTGGTCCTACAGCATCAGGCTCAGCGGGTCCTCGACGATCGCCTTGAACGCGGACATCCACTCCGCCCCCAGCGCTCCGTCGATGACCCGGTGGTCCACGCTCAGCGTGCAGCTCATCACGGTCGCCACCGCGAGCTGCCCGCCCTTCACCACCGGCCGCTGCTCCCCGGCGCCCACCGCGAGGATGGCGCCCTGCGGCGGGTTGATGATGGCCGAGAACTCACGCACCCCGTACATGCCGAGGTTCGAGATGGAGAAGCCGCCGCCCTGGAACTCCTCGGGCTTCAGTTTGCCGATCCGCGCGCGCGCAGCGAGGTCCTTCATCTCCGCGCTGATCGCGGCCAGGCCCTTCTGGTCGGCCTTGCGGATGATCGGCGTGATCAGCCCGTCGGGGACCGACACCGCCACGCTGATGTCCACGTCGGAGTAGAGCACGATCGCCTCGTCCGTGTAGCTCGCGTTGACGTTCGGCACGCGGCGGAGTGCGACGGCGGCAGCCTTGATGACGAGGTCGTTGACGGAGAGCTTAAACGCCGCTGGGCCGTCCTTGGCGGAGCGCGCGTTGAGGTCGGATCGAAGCTTCAGCAACGCGTCCAGCTCCACATCCATCGTGATGTAGAAGTGCGGGACGAGCTGCTTGCTCTCCGCCAGGCGCCGCGCGATGACCCTACGCATGTTGCTGTTCGGCACGAGCGTGTGCGGCGCCGTGATCGGCGCGGCCGGCTTGGGCGCTGCAGGCGCCGGCGCCGTGGGCTTGGCCGCGTCGGCCTTCTGCACGACCGGCGCCGCCTGCACCGCGTCCGTCTCGCGGCCGCCCGCCTCCGCCTCGACCCGGCGCGCCCCGGCGGCGCCGGGCTTCGGCGCTGCGTCCCCGTCCGCGCGGACGATGCGGCCGTTCGGCCCGCTGCCGCGCAGCCCGGAGAGGTCGATACCCGCCTGCTTGGCCATGCGGCGCGCTAGCGGCGAGGCGAACACGCGCTCCCCGGCGTGCCCGTTCGGAGCTGGCAGCGTCGGAGCAGGCTGAGCGGCAGCCTGCGGGGCAGGCGCGGCCTGCGGCTTCGGCGCACTCTCGGCTTTCCGCGCGGCTGGCGCCGGCTTGGGGGCAGCATCCTGCTCGCCCTCCTCCAGCAGCAACCCGATCGGCTCGTTTACTTTCACGCCCGCGGTGCCGTCGGGGACGAGGATCTTGCTTAGCACTCCCTCATCCACCGCCTCGACCTCCATGGTCGCCTTGTCCGTCTCGATCTCGGCGAGCACATCCCCGGCGCGGACCTGCTCGCCCTCCTTCGTCAGCCAGCGGGCCAGGGTCCCTTCGGTCATGGTGGGGGACAGGGCGGGCATCAGGATGTTGGTGGCCATGGCGCCCTCCGCTCAGACGATCTTCTTGACGGCATCGACGACCCAGGCCGGCTGCGGCAGCGCCAATTTCTCGAGGCTGGCCGCGTAGGGCAACGGCACATCGAGGCCGCACACGCGCACCGGCGGCGCATCCAGCCAGTCGAAGCAGTTCTCGATCACCTGCATCGCGATCTCGGCGCCGATGCCGGCATAGGGCCAGCCCTCCTCGACCGTCACCAGCCGGCTTGTCTTCTTCACGCTCTCGACGATTGTCGCGGTGTCCATGGGGCGCAGCGAGCGCAGGTTGACTACCTCCGCCTCGATCCCCTGATCGGCGAGCGCCTCAGCAGCCTTCAACGCCGTCCCGACCATGATCGAGTAGGCCACGATGGTCACATGCTGCCCCGTGCGCTCGATC
This sequence comes from Acetobacterales bacterium, assembly GCA_038231995.1. Classification (GTDB taxonomy): domain Bacteria; phylum Pseudomonadota; class Alphaproteobacteria; order Acetobacterales; family Acetobacteraceae; genus JBBSIT01. The sequence continues at coordinate 7,507 of JBBSIT010000067.1, forward strand.
TTCGCCTTACCGATCGGCAGCACGAAGTCCTCGTCGGTCGGGCACTCGAAGGTCTGGCCGTAGAGGATCTCGTTCTCGAGCACGATCACCGGGTTCGGGTCGCGGATGGCGGCGCGCAGCAGGCCCTTGGCGTCGGCCGAGGACCAGGGCGACACCACCTTCAGGCCAGGGCAATGCGCGTACCAGGATGCGTAGTCCTGGCTATGCTGCGCCGCCACCCGCGAGGCGGCGCCGTTCGGGCCACGGAACACGATCGGGCAGCCCATCTGCCCGCCTGACATATACAGCGTCTTGGAGGCCGAGTTGATGATCTGGTCGATCGCCTGCATCGCGAAATTGAACGTCATGAACTCGACGATCGGCCGCAACCCGTCCATCGCCGCGCCCACGGCCATGCCGGTGAAGCCCTGCTCGGTGATCGGCGTGTCGATGATCCGTCTCGGGCCGAACTCGTCCAGCAGGCCCTGGCTGATCTTGTAGGCGCCCTGATACTGCGCGACCTCCTCGCCCAGCAGGAACACGCGGTCGTCCGCGCGCAGCTCCGCCGCCATGGCGTCGCGCAGCGCCTCGCGCACCGTGATCGGCTTGGTCGGACCCCAGTCGCGCTCCGGGGCCGGGGCAGCCGCCTGCGTCTCCGGCGCGCGGTTCACCGTTCCCTTCTCAGCAATCTGCGTCTGGCTCTCAGCCGGCTCGGGCACCTTCGCCTCCGCAGGCACAGCCGGAGCAGGCGCCGGACTCTCGGCTACGGCCCCGTCCTCGGTCAGCACGGCGATCGGCGTGTTCACCGCCACGCCGTCGGTGCCCTCCTCGACGAGGATCTGGGCGAGCTTGCCCTCCTCCACCGCCTCGACCTCCATGGTCGCCTTGTCCGTCTCGATCTCGGCGATGACGTCCCCGGCGCGCACATCCTCGCCGACCTTCTTCAGCCACCGCGCCAGCTTGCCCTCGGTCATGGTGGGCGAGAGTGCAGGCATCAGGATCTGCGTCATGCCCGGGCTTCCACCACCGGAGCAGCCACCAGCACGTCAGTCCACAACTCGCTCTCGTCCGGCTCGGGGCTCGACTGCGCGAAGTCGGCCGCCTCCTGCACGCGCGCCTTCACCTCGTTGTCGAGACGCTTGAACTCCTCATCGGAGACGCCAAGCTCGGCCAGGCGGGCGCGGGTACCCTCGATGCAGTCGCGCTCGCTGCGCATCTTCTGGACCTCCTCGCGGGTGCGGTATTTCGCCGGGTCGGACATCGAGTGGCCGCGGTAGCGGTAGGTTGCCACTTCCATCAGGTACGGCCCGTTTCCGGCCCGGCAATGCGCCACGGCCGCGTCCGCCGCCGCCTTCACTGCCTCGACGTCCATGCCGTCCACCTTGACGCCAGGAATGCCCCAGGGCGCGCCGTTCTTGGACAGGTCGCGCGAGGCTGAGGCCCGCTCGACGCTCGTGCCCATGCCGTAGCGGTTGTTCTCGATGACGTAGATGCACGGCAGCTTCATGAGGGCCGCGAGGTTGAAGCTCTCGAACACCTGCCCCTGGTTGGACGCGCCCTCGCCGAAATACGTGGCGCAAACCCGGTCGTTGCCGCGATACCAGTTCGCCATCGCCAGCCCGGTGCCGAGGCTGACCTGCGCTCCCACGATGCCGTGGCCGCCGAAGAAGCGTTTCTCCTTGCTGAACATGTGCATGGAGCCACCCTTGCCCTTGGAGTAGCCGCCGCTCCGACCGGTCAACTCGGCCATCACGCCGCGCGGCTCCATCCCGGTCGCGAGCATATGCCCGTGGTCACGGTAGGAGGTGATGACCTGATCGCCCTCGCCGAGTGCCGATTGGATGCCGACCACGACGGCTTCCTGGCCGATGTAGAGATGGCAGAACCCGCCGATCAGGCCCATGCCGTAGAGCTGCCCGGCCTTCTCCTCGAAACGCCGGATGAGGAGCATGTCGCCATAGGCCTTGAGCAACTGCTGACGGCTCATCGCGGACTCGGGCGCTTTGCCTCGCCTGCGTGTCTCGGCTGCCTGGGCCATGGGCGTTGTTCCCGCGCTGCTGGTCGATCAATCCGTCAGGAGACGTAACCCCGTCCACTCGCGCCGACAAGGCCGCATGGCGGAGAACCTAGATGCTGCAATGCAATACGGAGCTGAACCGAAGGGCGGCGAACCTGCTCGCACTCGTACCGGAGCCGACTGGGCCGGTTTAGAACACCCGCCGGCCCGGCCCGTACGGCACGACAAGCTCGGCCGGGTCCGCGACGGTCAGCATGGCGCGCGCCCGCTCGTCGAGCGTGTCCGGATCAAGCCGCTGCGTGCGCAGTCCCGCGACCCGGCGCTCCCAGATCTCGCGCTCGGCGATCGCCCGGGCCAGTTCGCCCTGAACCTGCACGAGCTGCTTCTGCCGCAACGCGAAGGACTGCAATCCCCGGTCGCCTTGCGTCGCGTTCCAGCCGAAATAACCGACCAGGGAGAGGAACAGCAGCGCGGGAAGCATCGCCGCCACACGACGTTTCAGCATGCCTGTCCAGCTCATCGGCCTCTCCCGCTCACGCTCACGTCATCATAGCGCGCGGGGACACATTGCACAGCCGCATTCTTCAGGGCCGGTTTGAGCTATCGGCGGCGAAGCACCGTGCGCCCGGCGTAGCGCGCCGAGGCGCCGAGCTCCGCCGCGATGCGCATGAGCTGGTTGTACTTCGCCGTGCGGTCGCTGCGGGCCAGGCTGCCCGTCTTGATCTGGCCGCAGTTGGTGGCGACCGCGAGGTCGGCGATCGTCGCGTCCTCCGTCTCGCCGGACCGATGGCTCATCACCGCCGTGAACCCGGCGCGCTGCGCGAGGTCCACCGCCTCCAAGGTCTCGGTGAGGGTGCCGATCTGGTTGACTTTCACCAGGATCGAGTTCGCGACGCCGTCCTCGATGCCGCGGCGCAGCCGCTCGGTGTTTGTCACGAACAGGTCGTCGCCCACGAGCTGGACGCGGCCGCCCAGCACGTCCGTGAGGTGCTTCCAGCCGGCCCAATCGTCCTCCGCGCAGCCGTCCTCGATCGAGACGATCGGGTAGCGCCCGACGAGGGCGGCCAGGTAATCCACCATCCCCGCGGCGTCGAACCGCTTGCCCTCGCCCTCCAGCACGTACTGCCCATTGTGGAAGAACTCGGTGCTGGCGCAGTCGAGCGCGAAGGTCACGTCCTCGCCGGGCCGGTAGCCCGCGCGCTCGCAGGCGCGGCTGATGAAGGCGAGCGCCTCGTCGGCGGACTTGAGGTCGGGCGCGAAACCGCCCTCGTCGCCGACATTCGTGTTGTGCCCGGCGTCGTGCAGCTGCTTCTTCAGCGCGGCGAAGATCTCGGCGCCCACCCGCACCGCGTCCGCGATCGTCGCGGCGCCGACCGGCATCACCATGAACTCCTGGAGGTCGATCGGGTTGTCCGCGTGCTTGCCGCCGTTGACGATGTTCATCATCGGCACCGGCAGCAGGTATGCGTTCGGGCCGCCCAGGTAACGGAACAGGGGCAGGTCGGCGGACGCAGCTGCGGCCTTGGCCACCGCGAGCGAGACGCCCAGAATGGCGTTCGCGCCGAACTTGCTCTTGTCCGTGGTGCCGTCCAGGTCGCGCAGCGCCTGGTCGAGGATCCGCTGCTCGCTGGCCTCGAAGCCGATCACCTCGGGGGCGATGTCGTCCATGACGGCCGCAACCGCCTTCGCGACGCCCAAGCCCGCGTAGCGGCCGCCTCCGTCGCGAAGCTCCACTGCTTCGAAGGCACCGGTCGAGGCGCCGCTTGGCACGGCGGCACGGGATCGCGTGCCGTCGTCGAGTGCGACCTCGACCTCGACGGTCGGGGTGCCACGCGAATCGAGGATCTCGCGCGCGCCACCGGCATCGATACTCGCCACAGGGTTGTCCTCTCGTCTATCGGGTCTTCAACCCTAACGGCGCAGTAACCAGCCGTGGATGTGCC
>JBBSIT010000068.1:0-11443 GCA_038231995.1 Acetobacterales bacterium
AGAACCACGACCAGATCGGCAACCGCGCTATGGGAGACCGCCTGACGACGCTCGCCGACCCAGATGCGCTGCGCGCCGCACAAGCGTTGCTGCTGCTCGCGCCGTTCGTGCCGATGCTGTTCATGGGCGAGGAGTGGGGCGCGCGGAACCCGTTCTTGTTCTTCACCAGCCACAACGAGGAACTCGCGGCGTTGATCCGCGAGGGCCGCCGGGGCGAGTTCAAGCACTTCTCGGCCTTCCAGGACGCGACGAAGCGGGCGCTGATCCCCGATCCGAATGCGCCGGGGACGTTCCAAGCCTCGATCCCGGACCGCGCCGACCCGGCGGCGTTCGAGTATTGCCGATCGCTGCTGGAAGCGCGGCGTGACCACGTGACACCCGGCATCCCCGGCTGCCGCAGCGCGGGCGTGCAGGTGCTTGGACACGGCGCCGTGGCGGCGCGGTGGCGGCTCGGCACCGGCGAATTGCTCACCTTGCTCGTCAATCTCGGCTCGGAGGAGCATGCTATCGCAGCATCGACGGCACGCATCGCGTTCGCGAGCGCGAGCGGCTTGGCCAACGCCGTCGCGAACGGGCGGTTACCGCCGCGCAGCACGGTTGCCCTGCTCGCGCCGGGCGGCGCATAGCATGACCGATCAACGCCTGAGAGAGCTGGCGGAGCGGGCGGGCGTTGCCCCAAGCTGGCGCGACGTGCATGGCCAGACGCATGAGGTAGCACCCCCCACCCTCCGCGCTGTCCTGCATGCGCTGGGGCTTCCCGCCGAGACCGATGCGGACATCGACGCCAGCCTATCGCGGCTCGGCGGCGATCTGCCGGAATTGCCGCCTCTCGTCACCGCCGAACTCGGGCAGCCCATCCAGCTCCGCGCACGCCCGGGGCGCTTCCAGCTCGTGCTTGAGGATGGGACGACGTTGGACGGCACCGCTGAGCCGTCTGACGGCGGCGCTGTCCTGCCCGCAGTTCACCTGTCGGGTTATCATCAACTGCAGATCGGCGATCAACTCACGCTCCTTGCCGTTGCGCCGCGACGATGCTTCGGGGTTGCCGAGGCGGCGCCGGGCCGGCGCCCATGGGGCCTGGCCGTGCAGCTCTATGGGTTGCGGCGGCCGGGTGGCGGAGGGCTCGGCGATTTCGGGACGCTCCGTGATTTCGCCCAGGCGGCCGGGCGGACCGGGGCGGCTGCGGTCGCGATCAGCCCCGTGCATGCGCAGTTCTCGGCCGATCCGGAGCGATTCAGCCCGTATTCGCCGTCCAGCCGCTTGCTGCTGAACGTGCTGCATGCGGAGATCGACCTGCGCGGCGCCGAGGCGGACGAGCTGGAAGGGCGCGATCTCGTGGACTGGCCTGCCGCGGCACGCCTGCGACTGGCGACGATGCGGCGCATGTTCGACGCGGCGGACAGCGCAGTGCTGGCCGAACTCGACGAGTTCCGGCTGACCCGGGGCGACGCGTTGGAAACCCATGCACGGTTCGAGGCGCTGCACGCCAGCCTATTCGGCGCCAACCCGGCGCAGTGGCATTGGCGCACCTGGCCGGAACAGTATCGCGACCCGCGCAGCCCTGCCGTGGCGGAGTTCGCCCGTGCGCACGAGCGCGACGTGGCGTTCCATGCCTTCATGCAGTTCCTGGCGGACGGCAGCCTCGGCGCGGCGCAACGCGCGGCTCGCGATGCCGGCATGCCGATCGGGCTGATCGCGGACCTCGCCGTGGGCGCGGACTCCGGCGGCAGCCATTGCTGGAGCCGGCAAGCCGAGACCCTGTTAGGCCTGACCGTCGGCGCCCCGCCCGACTTGCTCAGCCCCGGCGGCCAGAGCTGGGGCCTGGCCGCGTTCTCGCCCCGCGGCCTCGTCCAGAACGGGTTCGCCGCCTACCTGGAGATGCTTCGCGCCGCAATGCGCCACGCGGGCGGGGTGCGTATCGACCACGTGATGGGGCTGGCCCGGCTGTGGGTGGTGCCGGACGGCGCCTCGGCGAAAGAGGGCGCCTATCTCAGCTTCTCCTTGCAGGACCTGCTGCGGCTGATCGCGCTGGAGAGCACGCGGCACCGCGCCGTCGTGCTCGGCGAGGATCTCGGCACCGTCCCGGAGGGGTTCCAAGACCGGCTACACGACGCCGGCATCCTCGGCATGCGCGTGCTGTGGTTCGAGCAGCAGGACGGCCGATACACGTCCCCGCGCACCTGGACGCCGAGTGCCGCCGCCATGACCAGCACGCACGACTTGACGACCGTTGCGGGCTGGTGGGCCGGTCGCGACATCGAGTGGCGCAAGCGCGTCGGTGCGTCCGACTCGGATACCGAGTCCAGCCAGCACGCCCGCGAGAACGACCGGGCGGCGCTATGGGCTGCCTTCCGCGACAGTGGCGCCACCCAGGACGACGCCCCATCCCGCGAGCAGACCACCCCCGTCGCCGACGCCGCATTGCGCCATCTCGGCACCGCGGCGTGCGATCTCGTCATTATCCCGATCGAAGACGCGCTGGCTTTGGTTGAGCAGCCGAACCTTCCCGGCACGATGGACGAGCATCCGAACTGGCGCCGCCGCCTTCCGGGTCCGGCAGGCATGCTCCTGGATGACCCGGCCGCGGTCCGCCGGCTCAGCGCTCTGAACGACAAGAGGGCGCACGGATGAAGCCGCTCGACGCGACCGCGCGCCTGCAGTTCCACAGCGGCTTCACCATGGACGACGCGACGGCGCTCGTGCCGTACTACGCGCAGCTCGGCATCAGCCATCTCTACGCCTCGCCGCTGCTGACGGCGCGCGCCGGGTCAACCCATGGCTACGACATCGTCGATCACGGGACGGTCAACCCGGAGTTGGGCGGCGAGGACGCCCTGCGACGCATGGTGGCGGCGTTGCGCACACACGGCATGGGCCTGATCCTGGATATCGTGCCGAACCACATGGGCGTCGGCGGGAACGACAACGCGTGGTGGCTCGATGTGCTGGAATGGGGCCGCGCCAGTCCGTCCGCCGAGTATTTCGACATAGATTGGGACCCGCCGGACCCGACGCTGCGTGGCCGACTGCTCGCGCCGTTCCTGGGCAACGCATATGGCGAGTGCCTGGCGAATGGCGAGCTGACGCTCCGTTTCGATGAGCGGGACGGCCGATTCTTCGCGGGTTACTACGATCATCGCTTTCCCATCAACCCGCGCGATTACGCGTCGATTTTGCTGACGGTGGGCGGCCCGCTGGAGACGCCGGCACGGGCCTTCGCGGAGCTTGGCCCGGGCGGTCGCGACGCCGTGCGGCGGGAGGCGGAACAGGCTCGAGCCGAGCTGCTGCAGCCAGAGTACGGCACCGCGATCGCCGAGTGCCTGAGCGCCTACAACACGGCATCCCCCGAGGGCCGCGAACGCCTGCACCGGCTGCTCGACCGGCAAAACTACCGGCTCGCCTGGTGGCGCGCCGCGGCCGACGAAATCAACTGGCGCCGCTTCTTCGATGTGAACGGCCTTGCCGGCGTGCGCGTCGAGGTGCCGGAGGTCTTCGAGGCGACGCATGCGACGGTGTTCCGCCTCTACGCCGAGGGCCTCATCGACGGCGTGCGGATCGACCACGTCGATGGGCTGGCGAGCCCCCGCGATTATTGCCGTAAGCTGCGCCGGCGGTTGGAGACGATCCGTGGCGAGCGCTCCCCGGAGCTGCGCGAGGAACCGCCGGTCATCTGGATCGAGAAGATCCTCGCGACGCATGAGCGTCTCGCGCTGGATTGGCTGACGGACGGCACGACCGGCTACGACTTCATGAACGACGTCGGCGCCGTGCTGCACGATCCCGCGGGTGAGCTGCCGTTGACGACGCTCTGGACCGGGCTGACCGGCCGCCCCGCACGTTTCGAGGACGAGGCGCAAGCAGCCCGGCGGCAGATCCTGCGCGAGAACCTGTCGAGCGAGCTGTTCGCGACCGCAACCGCCGTGCACCGCATCGCACGCAGGGACCTGACCACGCGCGATTACACGCTCACCGCGGTCCGCAACACGCTGATCGAGCTACTGGTTCATTTCCGAGTTTACCGGATTTACGCCGGGCCGGGGGGGATCTCGGAAGCCGACCAGCACGTGATCGACTGGGCCATGGCCGGCGCGCGCCGCACCGTGCGGCCTGCCGACCTGCCGCTGCTCGAACTGGTGGCGAAGTGGCTGTCCGGCGCCGGTCTGCGCCAGGTTCCGGCGGGCACGCGACGGCAGGAATGGCTGCGCGCCATGGTCAAGTTCCAGCAGCTCTCCGCTCCGACGGCGGCGAAATCGGTCGAGGATACCGCGTTCTACCGCTACGGCAGGCTGCTCTCGCGCAACGAGGTCGGCAGCGAGCCCAACCAGTTCGCCATCAGCCCGGCGGCGTTCCACGCCGCGGGAAAGGAGCGGCGGAAGCGCTTCCCGCGCGGATTGCTCGCGACCGCCACGCACGACCATAAGCGCGGCGAGGACGCCCGCGTGCGCCTGGCCGTGCTAAGCGAGATCCCCGATGAGTGGGAGGCGGCGCTGTCGCGCTGGATGCGGCTGAATGCTCCCTTGAAGCGTGACCTGGATGGCCCGGCGCCCGACACCGTGGACGAGATCATGCTTTATCAGACCATCGTGGGCGCCTGGCCGCTCGATCTGTCGCCGGACGATCGGGACGGGCTCAGCCAATTCGAGGCACGCGTCGCGACTTGGTTGGAAAAAGCGCTGCGGGAGGCGAAGCGCCATACGGGCTGGACCGTCCCCAACGCGGAGTATGAGGGGGCGGCGAAGGCGTTCCTGACAGGGTTGCTGGATCCGGACCGCGCCACGCGGGTCGTTGGCGAGTTGGCCGCGTTCGCCGACCGGATCGCCGTGCCCGGTGCGCTGAATGGACTGACCCAGGCATTGCTGCGCCTGACCAGCCCGGGAGTGCCGGACCTCTATCAGGGGACCGAGTTCTGGGACCTGAGCCTCGTCGATCCCGACAACCGGCGGCCCGTGGACATGGCCGCGCGCCAGCAATCGTTGTCGGCGGGTGCTCCGGCCGCGTCCTTGCTAGCCCAATGGCGTGACGGGCGGATCAAGCAGTCCGTCATCGCGCTCGTCCTTCAATTTCGCTCGCGCAGTCCGGCATTGTTCACCCAGGGTTCCTACATCCCGCTGAGAACTGATGGGCTGTTCTCGGGAAACATCGTCGCCTACGCCCGAGTCCTGGAGGGGAGAACCGTGATCGTCGTCGGCACCAGGTTGTCCGCCGCGCTGCTCGGGTCCGCTGAGGTTCCGCACGTGGCGCCATCGGCATGGAGCGACACCGCCGTCCTGCTTCCGCGAAGCTTGTCCGGGCGACGTGCAAAGGACGTGTTGTCGGGGGCAGACGAGACGTTGACGTCATCCCGCTTGCTGGTGTCCGATATCTTGGCAGCGCTGCCCGTGGCGCTCCTGGAGGTTCGATGAACCGTCTCGTCGTCGTCAGCAACCGAGTGCCAACGCCGGCGGCAGCCGGCGCCCAAGCGGGCGGGCTCGCCGTGGCGCTCGACGCCCTCATGGAGCGCCGGGGCGGCCTATGGTTCGGCTGGAGCGGCAAGGTTTCCGAGACCGTCGGCACCCAGGCTCAACTGATGTCCGAGGGGCGGGTGCAGTACGCGACCACCGACCTGACCCAGGACGAGCACGACCGTTACTATAACGAGTTCTCAAACGGAACGCTCTGGCCGTTGCTGCACTCCATGCCGGAGCTGATGACGTTCGATCGGCGAAGCGCTCAGGTTTACCGTCAGGTGAACGAGCGTCTTGTCGGCCTGCTCTGCCCGCTGTTGCGCGCCAACGACCTGATCTGGGTGCACGACTACCATCTGATGGCGTTCCCGGCCTTGCTGCGCGCGCGCGGGGTGCGTGCGCCCATCGGGTTCTTCCTTCACATCCCCTTCCCCGCCGCGGATGTTCTAGCGAATGTCCCGGAAGCCAGCACGCTGATACGTGACCTGCTGGCCGCGGACCTGCTCGGCTTCCAGACTGCCAACGACGTCGAGAACTTCGCCGATGCGGCATTCCGCCTCGCCGGCGCCTCGCGACTGTCGGGCGGATGGCTGACGGTCGGCGGCCGCCGGGTGCGCCTGGGCGTGTTCCCGGTCGAGATCGAGGCGCACGAGTTCGCCCAGACTGCCGAGGCAGCGTGGCGGTCCGCACCCACGGAGCGTTTGCGCCGCAGCCTGGTCGGTCAGAAGCTGATCCTGGGCGTGGACCGGATGGACCCCACGAAGGGTCTGGTGCAGCGGCTGGGCGGCTACCGACGGCTGCTCGAGAGTCATCCGGACTGGCGCCGTCGCGTGACGTTCCTCCAGATCGCGGCCGAGTCCCGCAAGGAGGTCACAGCCTATCGGGACCTGCGCACCGCGATCGAGCGGGAGGCCGGCAGCATCAACAGCGAGTGGAGCGAACCGGATTGGATGCCGCTGCGTCTCGTCGCCCGGGCGGGAGCGCGCAGTACGATGGCCGGCTACATGCGCGAAGCCAGGATCGGACTTGTCACGCCGTTGCGGGACGGCATGAACCTGGTCGCCAAGGAGTTCATAGCAGCGCAGGACCCACAGGACCCGGGCGTGCTCATCCTGTCCCGCTTCGCCGGCGCTGCCCGGCAGCTCAGTGCGTCGCTGCTGGTCAACCCGCATGACGCCGACGAGGTCGCCGATGCCCTCGATCGGGCGTTGCGCATGAGTCTTGCCGAGCGGCTGGAGCGCTGGCGGGCGAGCTGGCGGGTGTTAGAGGGAACGTCCGCGCTCGCCTGGGGCCGCTCGTTCCTCGCCGCCCTGTTGCGGGCCGCGATGGCGCCGCCCATGCAGGTCGGCGCCGGACCGCAGGACGGGGAGGACGGACCGTCCTCATCCGACGGCAACCCGGCACCATTCACGGCCGTCGAACAGGTTCTCGGCGGGATCAACGTGCCGCGCGGCGATGTCGGCGGTTCGGTGGACAGGTCCAAGCTCCGGCTGATCTAGCGTTAATACCAAGTCTCTCTGATCAGAACCCGTGACGTCGCAGGTCTCCGCCAGCGGCACCGGCCTGCTCGGATACGGCGAAATCCACATGGGTCGTGGTCAGAGAGACTTGGTATAACAGCGCAATGCCTGACGCCATTCGTGTGGCAGGTCACACCGGGCCGGCCGTGAGCACCACGCGACCTGTCACCATCCCATCGCGCAGGCGCATCAGCGCGGTGTTTGCCTCTGGCAGAGGCATCCGCTCGATCGGGATGGACGCGACCTTGGCGCCTTGGGCCAGCGCCACTAACTCGCGCAGCTCCTTGGGGCTGCCGACGTAGCTGCCCTGCACGGTCAAGGCCCGGATCGGCATCAACGGGAGCGGGAGCGACAGTTCGCCGCCGAACAGGCCGACCTGGATGAGCTTGCCGCCCTTGCGGAGCGCGTCGAACGCGAAGCGCGCCGTCGCCGTGCCGTTCACCAGGTCGATGACGGCCAGCACCGGGCCGCCGGCGGCATCGAGGATGCGCCGCGTCACGTCCGGTCCCGCCCCGTCCACGACGGCGCTCGCGCCTTCGCGCAGCGCCCCCGCCCGCTTCTCCTCGCTGATATCGACGCTGACGATGTTGCGATGGCCCATGGCCCGCAGGATGGCGATGGCGTTCAGGCCCAGCCCGCCCGCGCCGACCAGCACGAGCGGCTCGTCCGGCGCCATCGGCATGCACTTGCGGATCGCGGAGTAGACGGTAATGCCGGAACACGCATAGGTCGCGGCGAGGGCGAGTTCGATCGTACCGGGGTCGATGAGGTGCCGCGGATGCGGCGCTACGACATGGGTCGCATAGCCGCCATTCTGATAGACGCCCAAGGCCCTCCCCTGAAGGCACATGTTGTCCTCTTCCGAGAGGCAGCGGTCGCAATGGCCGCAGCCGACCCAGGGATAGACGATCCGCACGTCGCCGACCGAGACGCCCTGCGCGTCCGGGCCCAGCTTCGCGACGCGGCCGACGATCTCGTGGCCCATTGCCAGCGGCAGGACGACGCCGCGGTCCTTCAGCGACATGCGATTGCCGCCGCCCAGGTCGTAGTAGCCTTCCCAGATGTGCAGGTCCGAGTGGCATACGCCGCAATGCACCACCTCCAGCAGGACCTGCGTCCCTTCCGGCTCCGGCGTGGGCAACTCGATCTCCTGCAAGTCGGCACCATTCTCGACTACGGCCCAGGCACGCATCGTGTTCCCCCCAAATTTCCAGCGATGGGACACGCGCCGGGCGGGCGGGTCAAGGTGGCCTGCGCGCGTCCGGGACGGCGGGTGCCTCAACGCCGCCGGGGATCGACAGCGTCGCGCAGGCCGTCGCCGACCAGGTTGAAGGCGAGGACGGCGAGGAAGATCGCGGCGCCGGGAAACACGGCGAGCCACGGCGCCTGCGTCAGAAAGCGCTGGGCGGAGTTGAGCATGGAACCCCAGCTCGGCGCTGGCGGCTGCTGCCCGAGGCCGAGGAACGACAGGCTCGCCTCGGCGATGATGGCCGTGGCGATGGCGAGCGTGCCCTGCACCATGATGGGCGGGACGATGTTGGGCAGCACGTGGCGCAGGGCGACGCGCCAGGGCGGGTTGCCCAAGGCGCGCGCGGCCTCGACATACTCGTTCGTGGCCGCGTCCATCGTGGCGCCGCGGGCGACTCGGACGAAGACGGGCGCCGCCGTGACGCCGATGGCGATCATGACATTGGTGAGCGCCGGGCCGAGGAAGGCTGCGAGGGCGATGGCGAGGATCAGGAACGGGCACGCCAGCATGGCATCGACGACCCGGCCGATCAGCGCGTCCACGGCGCCGCCCGCGAATCCCGCGAGCAGGCCAACCGGCACGCCGACGCCGGCCGCGATCAGCACGGATACGACGCCCGCGAGCAGCGAGGCTCGCGCGCCGAACACGACGCGGGACAGCACGTCCCGCCCGTTCTCGTCGGTGCCCATCCAGTGCTGCCAGGACGGCGCCTTGCGCACCAGCGTCCAGCTCGTCGCGATGGGATCGTATGGCGCCACGAGCGGCGCCGCCACGGCGATCAGCACGAACAGCGCGATGACGCCCAGCCCCAGCATCGCGGCGGGCCGGGCCCGGAAACGGGCGAGCGCGAGCCGGCCGGGACTCTGGACCGTGGCGCTCACGCGTTGCGCAGCCGCGGATTGATCAGCACGTAGAGCACATCGGCCAGCAGGTTGAGCATGACGTAGAGGCATGCCGTGACCAGCACGACGCCCTGCACCACGGGATAGTCCCGGTTGAACACGGCATCCACCACCAGCTTGCCGAAGCCCGGGATGCTGAACACCTGCTCCGTCAGGACCGCGCCGGACAGCAGGGTGCCGAGTTCCAGCGCGCCGAGCGTCACCACCGGCACCAGCGCGTTGCGCAACGCATGGCGCAGCACCACGACCCGGTCGGGCAATCCTTTGGCCCGCGCGGTGCGCACGTAGTCCTGGTCGAGCGCCGTCAGCATGGCGCTGCGGGTGTGGCGCATCAGGATCGCGGCGATGCCGTTGCCCAGCACGAAGGCGGGCATGATGGTCGTCGCCAGCGACTGCCGCCAATCCTCGGTCAGCGGGACGTAGCCGGACGGCGGCAGCCATCCGAGCTTCACCGACACCAGCAGGATCAGCATGATGCCGAGCCAGAAATTCGGCGTGCTCAGCCCAGCCAGCCCGACCACATTCGCCACGTGGTCCCAGGCGGTATTTCGCTTCACCGCCGAGACGATCCCGGCCGGCACGCCGATCAGCACCGCGATCACGAACGCCATGGCGCCGAGCTGCAGGGTGACGGGCAGCTTGGACAGGATGAGCTCCGACACCGGCTGACGGATGCGCCAGCTCTGGCCCAGGTCGCCGTGCAGCACGTTGCCGATCCAGTGCAGGTACTGCTCGGGCAGCGAGCGGTCGAGCCACAGCTCCGCGCGTATCTGGGCCAGCACCTGCGGGTCGCCGCGCTCCTCCCCTGCCATGACCATCGCGGGATCGCCGGGCATGAGTTGCTGCAGGAGGAACACGAGGACGCTGACGAGAGCGATGGTCGGCAGGACCTGCGCGAGCCGGCCGGCAAGGTGCCCGCCCATGCTAAAGCGGCTTCAAGTTGATCGAACCCGCGCTTGGGTTCGAGCGGCTTGAGGTGCCGCGTGAAACGAAGGCTAGAGCGGGTTCAGCCTTGCTGAACATGCTCTACCTCGCCAGGCTGATGCCCTGCAGCCGGATCATGCCGTCCGGCACCGGCCGGAACCCGTTCACCTGCGCCGACATGCCGACGATGTTCTTCTGGGTCCAGAGATAGATGATCGGCGTGTCCTGCGTGACCTGCTGCCACATCTGCTCGTAGATGCCCCGGCGCTGCGCGACATCCGTGACCGACCGCGCCTGCTCCAGCAACGCATCCACCTTCGGGTTCGAGTATTTGCCCTCGTTCAGCGCACCCATGCTGTGCAGGAAGCTATACAGGTTGCCGTCCGCATCCACGCGGCCGGACCAGGCGAGTTGGTATGCCTCGAAATCGCCGCGGGTCGCGGCCTGGAGCGAGGACGCGAACTCCATTACGTTGATTTGGACATCGAAGCCGGCCTCGGCCGCCATCGACTGGATGACCTCGGCCACCTGTCGAGCGTCCGGGTTGTTGGCCGAGGTGAGGGCGACCGGCACCGGGCCAGTGAACCCGGCCTCCTTCAGCAGCGCCTTCGCGCGCGCCACGTCGCGCTTGGGCGGCTGCACGCTGGGCACGTAGAACGGGCTGCTGGCCGGCACGGCCTGCGCGGTCGGCGTATAGAGGCCGGCGTAAACGACCTCGACCAGCGCGTCCCGATCCAACGAGATCTCGAACGCCTTACGCACGCGCGCGTCGCGTCCAATCGGGGACTGCGCCCGCGGGCCATTGCCGACGTTGAGCGTGATGCCCTGGTAGCCAAGGTAATCGCTCACGACGAGCCGCAGCTTCGGGTTCTTGCGCACTGTGTCGGCGTCCGGCGCGAGGATCTGCTCGCTCAGGTCGATGCTGCCGGCCTGCAGGTTGGCCAACCGGATCGAGCTGTCCACGATCGGCTGATACACGACCCGATCGACCTTGATCGACCCGGCGTCCCAGTACTCCGCGAACCGGTCCAGTGTGATCCGGTCCTGCGGCAACCGCTCCACGAAGCGGAACGGCCCGGCGCAGACCGGGTGCAACCCGAAATCCTTGCCGGCCGCCTCCGCCGCCTTCGGCGAGACGATCATCCCCGCCCGGTCCGCGAGCTGGGCCACGAACGGCGAGGACGGCGCCTTGAGCAGGACCCGCACTGTCGTCGGATCGACGACCTCGATCCGGTCGATCGCCGCGATCTCGCTACGGCGGAAGCTGCCCTGCATCGTCAGGTGCCTCTCCAGCGAGTACTTCACCGCGGCCGCGTCCATCCGCTCCCCATCGTGGAATTTCACCCCATTGCGCAGCTTGATCACCAAGGTCTTCGGGTCGGTCCACTCGTAGCCGGTCGCGAG
>JBBSIT010000069.1:0-11232 GCA_038231995.1 Acetobacterales bacterium
CAGCCAAGAAACGCTGCACCGCCAGGTCGCGCAGTGGGAGAACCAGCGCAACGCCACCCAGGCCAAGGTCAACTGGCACTTCACCACCAACCAGGCCCGCGTCAAACTCCGCAGTCTCTACTCATCATTTGAGAGCTGACAGAGCACTAGAGCGGGTTCAGTTTCGCTGAACACGCTCTAGACCCGGAAGACGTAGGTCTCCGACCCTGTCCGCTCGATGTCGGGCGGAAAGGCGGCGCGCTTGTCCGCGAAATACTGGACCCGGTGGTCGCCGTAGCCCGCCTCGTTGTAGGTCAGATACAGGATGCGCCGCGGCGCGTCCGTGAGGTTCGGCTTGGACGCGTGGGGCACGAAGCTGTCGAAGAAGATCACGTCTCCGGGCTCGGCCGGCACGGCCACCAGCGACAGCGAGTCCTCGTCCACCGGGTTCCACTCCTCGCCGATCAGGCCCTCGCGGTGCCGGCCCGCGACCAGCTCCAGGCAGCCGTTCTGGATCGTCGCCGGGTCGATGGCGACGAGCGCCGTGACGAACACGGGCGCGTAGCGCGTCCAGCCCGCCTGCTGGTCCTGGTGCGCCTCGAAACCGGAGGCGCCGGGCAGCTTGAAGTTGATCTTCTCCTTGAACAGGACGGCGGGGCCGCCCATCAGCGCGCTCGTCCAGTCCAGCAGCCGGCCGCGGCGCACCAACTCGTCGAACCCGGCGTGGAACGGACAGAAGTTCTCGATCCGCTGCACCACGCGCCGGCCCGGCTCGGTGAGACTGTCCTCGTAATAGACCATGTGGCGGCCCGGCTCCTCCGGCGCGGACGCCACCTCCTCGGTCCAGAGCAGGAGGTCGCGCGTCTCCGCCGCATCGAAGAAGCCCCGCACGACGAGGAAGCCGTCGCGGTCCATGGCCCCGAGTTCCGCCTCCGTCAGGCCGGGCCGCGCACGGCTCGGCGCGAGCGCGCTCATATCCTCGTTCATCACGCCACCAGCCGCGGCAGCAGGGCGGACGCCTTCTCCACGTCCTCGGGAAAGTCGATCTCGGTCCATGGCAGGCCGGTGATGTCCTCGAAGCCGAACGTGTCCGGCGGGCTCGACTGGATCATGTCCCTGATAGGCTCCTCGTATTCCATGGACCGGCGGCCTGTCGCGACATAACCCCCGGCGCGGCCGGCCAGTTCCTTCGCCACCGCCGCAGCGAGGCGGAAGAAGCCGACGGACTCGCCGTGCCAGTCGTAAGCGGCCTGCGGCCGCTTGTGGAAATCGACGATCCGGCCCTCCGCGACGCACAGCTTCACGGGTTCGTCGCCCGGCTCGATCTCCCGGTCCAGCAACAGGCAGTTCGGGTGCCGGCTGCTTATCAGCCGCGCCATCAGCCGGTCGTCGTATAACACGTCGGCGTCCATCAGGATCACCGGCCGGCCCGCGCCCAGCACCTCCCGCCCGGTCCAGAGCGAGACGACGCTGCCATCGCGGTAGTCCGGATTGAACAGCAGCCGCACGCCGGGGACGGCGCCCACCTCGGCCCGGATCTGGTCCGCCTCGAACCCGGTCACGACGCTGATGTCCTCGACGCCCGCCGCGCGCAGGCTCGCGATATGCCGGGCGAGCAGGCTCCGCCCGCCAAGGTTCAGTAGCGCCTTGGGCTTCGGACCCTGCATCCCGTTCAGCCGGCGGCCGACTCCTGCAGCCAGGATGAGGGCGTGGGGCGAGAGGTTCGGGGACGCTGCCATAACCACCCGTTACGGCAGGTCCGCGTACTTGCCAAGCCGCGGCATTTCCGTGATGTCTGCATGACAGTTCGGCCGGCCCAACGGCTGATGCGTGCAGTCCCAGGCGTGGCTCTGCCGGACCCGATGGAGATACCATGCCAGATACTGGCCAATCCGCACCGCTCCGCGCCGAGGCGCCCACCGTGGAACGCCAGGTCGCGAGCCGCCCCGCCGCCCTGCGCGCGCTGCTGCACGCGCCGGAGCTGCATTTCCTGATGGAGGCCCATAGCGGCCTGTCCGCCAAGATCGTCGAGGAGGCCGGCTTCTCCGGCATCTGGGCGTCGGGCCTGTCCATGTCGGCGATGCTCGGCCTGCGCGACAGCAACGAGGCGTCCTGGACCCAGGTGCTGGACTTGCTAGAATACATGGCGGACGCGACGACGCTGCCGATCCTGGTCGATGGCGACACCGGCTACGGCAACTTCAACAACGTGCGCCGCCTGGTCCGCAAGCTTGGGGAGCGCGGCATCGCCGGCGTCTGCATCGAGGACAAGCTGTTCCCCAAGACCAACTCCTTCGTGGGCGAGATGCAGCCGCTCGCCGACGTCGCCGAGTTCTGCGGCCGCATCCGGGCGGGCAAGGACGCGCAGACCAGTGACGCGTTCTGCCTCATAGCCCGCACCGAGGCGCTGATCTCGGGCCGCGGCATGGACGAGGCGGTGCGCCGGGCGGAAGCGTACCACGCGGCCGGCGCCGACGCGATCCTGATCCACTCCAAGAAGGCGACGGCGGGCGAGATCACAGCCTTCACCGAGCGCTGGCAGAACCGCTGCCCCGTGGTGATCGTGCCCACGATGTATCACGCGACGCCGACGGAGGTGTTCCGCCGCGCCGGCGTCTCGGTCGTGATCTGGGCCAACCACCTGCTGCGCAGCTCCCTCACGGCCATGCGCCAGACCGCGCGCCAGATCGCCCAGGACGAGTCGCTGCGCGAGGTGGAGGGCCGCGTGGCCAGCGTGGCCGACATCTTCCGGCTGGTCGGCAACGACGAGCTCGATGCGGCCTCCAAGCGCTACCTCCCCGAGATCGCACCCGTCCGGGGCATCGTGCTCGCCGCCAGCCGCGGCGCCGATCTGGGCGCAATGACGGCGGACCGGCCGAAATGCATGGTCGATATTCGCGGCCGGCCGCTGCTGAGCCAGCTCGTCGAGTCGCTCGAGGGCTCGGGCGTCGGCGACATCACCGTCGTGCGCGGCTACCGCAAGGACGCGATCGCGCTGCCCGGCATCCGCACGGTGGACAACGACGCCTATGCCACGACCGGCGAGGCGGCGTCGCTGGCCTGCGCCGCGGGCCAGCTCGGGGGCGAGAGCGTGATCGTCTATGGCGACGTGCTGTTCCGCCGCTACATCCTGGACGCGGTGCTGGCCGTGCCCGGCGACCTCGTCATCGCCGTCGATGCGCTCGGCGGCCGCCCCGGCGCGCGGCCCGCGAACGGGCGCGACCTGGTGCGCGCCGACCGTCCCTACTCCCCTGACGACCTGGACGACGCGCCGGCCCTGCTGCTCGGCATCGGCGAGGGCGAGGGCGCGGTCTGCGGCGAGTGGATCGGCCTGCTGCGCGCGACCGCCCGCGGCAGCGCCCTGCTGCGCGAGGAGCTGGACGCCATGCGCGCGGACGGCTCGCTGGATGGCGCCGACATGCCCGCGCTCATCGGCCGCGCCGCGCGGCGCTGCCCCGTCGCCGTCCACTACATCACCGGGCACTGGCTGGACGTGGACACCCTGCTCGACCTCGCGGACGCGCGGAACTTCTCGTGACGCCATGATCGAAGCGGACGACTTCCTGGACCAGGCGGCCCAACGCGGCATCGACTTCTACGCCGGCGTGCCCTGCAGCTTCCTCACGCCGCTCATCAACCGCGTGGCAAGCAGCCGCACCGCCACCTACGTAGGCGCGGCCAGCGAGGGCGAGGCGGTCGCCATCGCCGCCGGCGCATGGCTGGGCGGCCGCGGCACGGCGGTGCTGTGCCAGAACTCCGGGCTGGGCAACGCCGTCAACCCACTGACCTCGCTCAATCAGCCCTTCCGCATCCCCACGCTGCTGGTCACGACCTGGCGCGGCGAGCCCGGCCTGCAGGACGAGCCGCAGCACGAGCTGATGGGCCGCATCACACAGGACCTGCTGCGGGTGATCGAGGTACAGCACACGCCGTTCCCCCGGGAGCCCGCGGATATCGCGCCCGCGCTGGACGAGGCGTGCGCCGCCATGGTGGAGACCGGGCGCCCGTTCGCCTTCGTCATGCACAAGGGCAGCGTGCGGGAGGACGGCCTCGACGAGCCCGCGCGCGCCAAGCTGCCGCCCGGCCTGCGCCACGACTTGTGCACCGGCGGCGCCCGTCCGTCGCGCGCCGCCCTGCTGGAACGCCTGCTGGGCGGCCTCCCTGCCAGCGCCGCGGTCGTCGCCACCACGGGCAAGTGCGGGCGCGAGCTGTTCACCCTGGCGGACCGCGAGCAGCATCTCTATCAGGTCGGCTCCATGGGCGGCGCCAGCGGCATGGCGCTCGGGGTGGCGCTCACGACCCGGCGGCCCGTCGTGGTGCTGGACGGCGACGGCGCCGCGCTGATGAAGCTGGGCAGCATGGCCACCATCGGCGCCTATCGCCCGGCGGGACTGGTCCACGTCCTGCTGGACAACGGCGTGCACGACTCCACGGGCGGGCAGGCGACGGTCTCGCCGGGGGTGGACATCGCCGGCGTCGCCCTCGCCTGCGGCTACCGCGCCGCATGGACCTGCGACGGGGCGGACGGCTTCGACGCAGCGCTTGCGGGCGCGCTCGCGTCCGAAGGGCCGGTGCTGGTGCACGCCCTGATCCGCCCGGGCTCGATGGAGCGGCTGGGCCGGCCCAGCGTGCCGCCGCACGAGGTGGCCCGGCGCTTCCGGGCCTTCCTGGCTCAGCCCGCTGCCAGCCCCTGAGCCGGCCGCCGCGCCGCGACGAAGCCCTCGATCGCGGCCAGGGTGCGCCGGATGTCGCCCTCGTCGATCGCGCCGATGCAGCCGATGCGGAAGCTCGGCTCGGCCGTCAGCTTGCCCGGATAGAGCGCGATGCCCTGGGCGTGCAGCGCGTCGTAGAGCGCCTCGAAGCTGAACCAGGCCTGCCCGGGATCGCGGACCGTGACGATGACCGGACCCTGCAGCGCCGGCGGCAAGTAGGTCCGGAACCCGAGCCGGGCCAGGCCCTCCACCAGCAACCGGCAGTGCCGGCGGTAGCGCGCGCCCCGCACTTCGACGCCGCCCTCGGCCGCGAGCTGGTCCAGCGCAGCGTCCAGCGCCGCAACCACGTGGGTCGGCGGCGTGAACCGCCACTGGCCGTTCGCCTCGAAGCCGCGCCATTGCGCGTGCAGGTCCAGGCTGGTGCTGGCGGCGTTGCCCTCCATCGCCGCGAGGTGCTCCAAGTCGGCGATCACGAAGGCCACGCCCGGTACGGCTTCCAGGCACTTGTTGGCCGAGGCCATCACCGCCGCGCATCGGGTTTCCCGTAGGTCGATCGGCAGGGCGCCGAACGAGCTCATCGCGTCCACCAGCAGCCGGCGCTCCGCCGCGCGCACGGCATCGGCGACCTCCGGCAACGGGTTCAGCAGGCCGCTGGTCGTCTCCAGATGCACCAGCAGCACGTCGGTGACGGCGGGATCGGCGGCCAGGGCGCGGGCCACGGCCGCCGGGTCGATGGCCTCGTCCTCCGCGGCCTCCAGCACCGCGACGTCCCGGCCCATCCGCCGCGCCATCGCCGCCGCGCGTCGTCCGTAGGCGCCGTTGACCAGCACGAGCAGCTTGCCGCCGCGTGGGACCAGGGTGCCGATCGCGGCCTCGACCGCGAAGCTGCCGGCCCCCTGGATCGGCACCGCCGCGTGCGTTGACCCGGCATGCACCAGCGCGACCAGGCGCCGCCGCACCCGCTCGCTCATCGCCACGAAATCGGCCTCGCGCGAGCCCCAGTCGCGCCCCTGGCGGCGCGGGTCGCGTCCGAGGTGGTCAGTGGACCGGGAGTCAGCAGCAGCGGCTTCGGCAAGCGTCACCTCGCAGCGATAGATACGGTGTGATGCCGTGCCCCATCCCGCCGCCCACGGCAATGCTGCTCGTCAGCTCATCCAGTTGCCGCCATCGACGTTGTAGGTCTGGGCGACGATGTAGCCTGCGTCCGGGCCGGCCAGGAACGCCGCCATGCCGCTGATCTCGTCGGGCCGGGCCATGCGTCCGAACGGCACGGCGGCGCCGACCTGGCGCTTCTTCTCGCCGGGCTGCAGGCCCTCGTAGCGGGCGAACCGGACGTCCACGTCGTCCCAATGCTCCCCGTCCACCACGCCGGGCGCGATCGCGTTGACGTTGATGCCGTGCCGGATGAGGTCGAGCCCGGCAGACTGCGTGATGCTGATGACGGCCGCCTTGGACGCGCAGTACACCGCCACCAGGGCCTCGCCACGGCGCCCGGCCTGGGAGGCGAGATTGATGATGCGCCCGCCGCGGCCCTGCCCGATCATCACGCGCGCGGCCGCCTGCAGAGTGAACAGCAGGCCCTCGACGTTGACGGCGAAAGCCCGGTGATAGCTCCCCCGGGTGATCTCGACGATCGGCGCCAGGTCGAAGATGCCGGCGTTGTTCACCAGAATATCGAGGCCGCCGAATCGCTGCACAGCCGTCCCGACCGCGCCGGCGATCGAGTCCTGCCGCGTCACGTCGAGGGCGACGCCGATGGCGCCATGGCCGACCGTCTCGGCGGCCGAGGCGGCGCCCGCCCCGTTCAGGTCGGCGATGACGACGCGCGCGCCCTCCTGCGCGAGGCGTGCCGCGATGGCCTGGCCGATACCGCGGGCAGCGCCGGTGACCAGGGCGACTTTTCCGTCGAGCATCACGCCGCCAGCGGATGGCGCGCGAGGCGGGCGAGGCTCAGCCCGGCGCCGTCGAACAAGTGGCAGGCGGCCGGGTCGAAGGCGAGGCGGACGGGCTGGTGCGCCCGGGTGGCGTCGCTGCCCTCGATCTGCACCGGGGCCGCCTCGCCGCCGCCGAGCGCGACGTGCAGCAGGGTCAGCCCGCCCAGGCGCTCCACCAACCGTACCTCGCCGGAGAGCGCGCCGCCGGGGTCCGGCCGCAGCGCCTCCGGCCGGATGCCGAGCGTCACCGCGTCGCCGGGCCGGGCTGCCCCGGCGCCGACCGGCACCGCGACCCGGCCGCCGGCGGGGAGTTCAACAGCGACGCCCGCGCCGTCCGCGCCCACGACCCGGGCCGGCAGCAGGTTCATGCGCGGCGAGCCGATGAACCCTGCGACGAACAGGTTGGCGGGGTGATGATACAGGTCCAGCGGCGAGCCGACCTGCTCGACGCGGCCGGCCTGCAACACCACGATCTTGTCGGCCATGGTCATGGCCTCGACCTGATCGTGGGTGACGTAGATCATGGTGGCGGCGAGTTCCTCGTGCAGCCGGGCCAGCTCGATGCGCATCTGGCCGCGCAGCGCCGCATCGAGGTTGGAGAGCGGCTCGTCGAACAGGAACACGCGGGGGTTGCGCACGATGGCGCGGCCGATCGCCACGCGCTGGCGCTGGCCGCCCGAGAGGTCCTTGGGCCGCCGCTCCAGATAGGGGCCGAGCTGCAGGATGCGGGCGGCGTCGGCCACCTTGCGGTCCCGCTCCGCCTTGGGCACGCGGGCGAGGCGGAGCGCGAAGCCCATGTTCTGCGCCACCGTCATATGCGGGTAGAGCGCATAGGACTGGAACACCATGGCGAGGCCGCGGTCGGCGGGGCCGACGTCGTTGACGCGCTGGCCGTCGATCAGCAGGTCGCCGGCGGAGATCTCCTCCAGCCCCGCGATCATGCGCAGCAGGGTGGACTTGCCGCAGCCGGAGGGGCCGACGAACACGGTGAACTCGCGGTCGGCGATGTCCAGGCTGACGCCCTTGATGACGTCGGCCGGGCCGTAGCTCTTGCGGAGGTCGCGGAGTGCCAACGTGGCCATGGTGCGTCTCCTTTACTTCACGGCGCCGAAGGTGAGGCCGCGCACGAGCTGGCGCTGGCTCAGCCAGCCGAACACGAGGATGGGAGCGACCGCGACGGTGGAGGCGGCCGAGAGCTTGGCGAAGAACAGCCCCTGCGGGCTGGAGAACGAGGCGATGAAGGTGGTGAGCGGCGCCGCCTCGGAGGAGGTGAGGTTCAGGCTCCAGAACGCCTCGTTCCAGCAGAGGATGAGGGAGAGCAGCCCGGTGGAGGCGATGCCGGGCAGCGAGAGCGGCAGCAGCAGGAACCAGAACTCGCCGCCGGTGCGCGCGCCGTCCATGCGCCCGGCCTCCAGGATCTCGCGCGGCACTTCCTTGAAGAAAGTGAACAGCATCCAGACGACGATGGGCAGGTTCATCAGCGCGTAGATCGCCATGAGCCCGCTGCGGGTGTCGAGCAGGCCGAGGGTGCGGAACAAAAGGTAGATCGGCACCAGCACGCCGACCGGGGGCAGCATCTTGGTGGAGAGCATCCACAGCAGGGTGCCGCGGGTGCGCTCGGTGGGGTGGAACGCCATGGAGTAGGCGGCGGGGATGGCGAAGGCGAGCGCGAGCACTGTGCCGCCGACGGAGATGATGAGGCTGTTCAGCGCGAAGTGCAGGTAGTCCGCGCGGGCCTGCACCTCGACGTAGCTCTCCAGCGTGGGCGTGAACAGGAGCTGCGGCGGCGTGGCGATGGCCGCGACCTCGCCCTTGAAGCTGGTAAGCACCATCCAGAGGATCGGGAAGAACAGCAGCAGGGCAGTGCCCCAGCCGAGGACGAAGATCAACGCGCGCTGGGCGAGGGTCTGGCGCATGCTAGGCTTCGAGGTTCCGGGCGATGCTGCGCACGAGGAAGAAGGCGACGATGTTGGCGAGCAGGATGGCGATCACGCCGCCCGCCGAGCCGCCGCCCACGTCGAACTGCAGCAGGGCGCGGGCGTAGATCAGGAAAGCGAGGTTGGTGGTGGCGTTGCCGGGTCCGCCCGCGGTGGTCACGTAGATCTCGGCGAACACGGTCAGCAGGAAAAGCGTTTCAATCATGATAACGACCGAGATCGCCCGGCGCATATGCGGCAGCGTGATGAAGACGAACTGCGCCAGGGCGCCGGCGCCGTCCATCCGCGCCGCCTCCTTCTGCTCGTGGTCGAGCGACTGCACGGCGGTCAGCAGGATCAGCAGCGCGAAGGGCAGCCACTGCCAGGACACGATTATGATGACGGACAGCATCGGGTAGTCCGCGAACCAGTCCACCGGCGTCAGGCCCAGGCCGCGGGCGAGCGACCCGAGCACACCGTAGATCGGGTGCATCATCAGGTTCTTCCACACCAGCGCGCTGACGGTGGGCATGACGAAGAACGGGGCGATGGCGAGCAGGCGGGCGACGCCCTGGCCGGGGAAGGGCTGGTCGTACAGCACCGCCAGCAACGTGCCGAAACCCACGGTGATGACCAGCACGGAGCCGACGAGCACGAAGGTGTTGACCAGCGACGCCCAGAAATCCGGGTCCGTGACCAGGAACTCGTAATTGTCCAGCCCGGCGAACCCGCTCACCGCCGGGTCGAGCAGGTTGTAGCGCTGGAACGAGAACCACAGCGTCATTGCCAGCGGCACGATCATCCACAGCAGCAGCACGCCCACCGCGGGCGCCACCAGCGGAAACTTGCTCCGCCGGCGCTCCGGGGGCGCCGCTGCCGTCAGGCCGGGGGTGGCGACGGCGGTGGACATGGGATTATTTCGGGTAGCCCGCCTGCTTCATGGTGCGCTCGGTGGCGGCCTGCGCGGTCTTGAGCGCCTGCTCCACCGGGGTCCCGGTCAGCGTGGACGCGATCGTCTGGCCCACCTGCGTGCCGATGCCCTGGAACTCCGGGATGGCGACGAACTGCCCGCCCGTGTAGGGCCGGGGCTCCTTCGTGCTGCCGGTGGGGTTGGCGGTGTTGATGGCCTTCTGCACGAAGTCGGCGAACGGGGCGACCTTCTTGTATTCCGGGTTGTCATACGTGCTCTGCCGCGTGCCCGGCGGCACCGCCACCCAGCCATTCTCCTTGGCGACGAGCTGGATGTAGTCCTTCGAGGTGGCCCAGACGACGAAGGTCTTGGCCGCGTCCTTCTGCTTGGACGTGGCGGGGATGCCCAGGTTCCAGCTCCAGAGCCAGGTCGGGCCGCCGGTGAAATCCCCGACCGGCATGGGCGCGAAGCCCACCTTGTCCGAGACCTGGCTCTGCTTCGGGTCGTACAGCAGTCCGGCCGCGACCGTGGCGTCGATCCACATGCCGCAGCGGCCGCCGGCGAACAGGGCCAGGTTCTCGTTGAAGCCGTTGCTGGTGGCGCCGGGCGGGCCGTACTTGCGCAGCATGCCGCTGTAGTAGGTGATCGCTTTGTTCCACTCCGGCGTGTCGATCTTGGTCTTCCACTGCATGTCGAACCACTGGCCGCCGAAGGTCGTCACCAGCGGCGTCACGAAGGCCATGTTCTCGCCCCAGCCCGGCTTGCCGCGCAGGCAGATGCCGTAAACCTGGTTCGCCTTGTCCGTGATCTTCTCGGCATACTCGGCGATCTGCGCGTACGTGGGCTGCGCCGGCATGGTGATGCCAGCTTTCTGGAACAGGTCGGTGCGGTAGTACGTCATCGCGCTCTCGCCGTAGAACGGCGCGGCGTACAGCATGCCGTCGTAGCTGATGCCGTCGCGCACCGGCTTGAGCAGGTCGGCCACGTCGTAGGACGCGGGCAGGCCGTCCATCGGCTCCAGCCAGCCCTGCTTGGCCCAGATCGGCACCTCGTAGTTGCCGATGGTCATGATGTCGAACTGGCCGGCCCTGGTGGCGATGTCGGTGGTGAGCCGCTGGCGCAGCACGTTCTCCTCCAGCACCACCCAGCGCAGCTTGATGTCGGGGTGCTGCTTCTCGAACTCCGACGAGAGCCGCTGCATCACGACCATGTCGCCATTGTTCACCGTGCCGATGGTGAGCGTCGCCTGGGCCTGGGCGGCGCCGGGCAGGGCTGCTGCCAACGCGAGGGCAGCGGTGAACACGGCGCGTGGACGCAGCTTGGCCATCAGAAGTCCTCCCAGTTATTCTGCCCGCCTTCGGCCGGCATTGGACGCTTACTCGAAGTCTTTCAGTCGGTTCCAGGCGCGTCAAGCATCTCGTGGTACTCAGAACCCAAGCTCGTCCTTTGCCCGTCGCATCGTGGCCAGGCTCCCCCGCTCATACAGCGACGCCAACCACCGTCCCACTGGCCCGGCCAGACGGGCATCGCGACCCAGCTCGCCGAACAGCGGCTCAATGGCGAGCAGCGGCGCCGGGTCGGGGCCGCCCGCGGCGGCGCGCTCGCGCAGCAGGGAGGCGAGCGGGTGGCGGACCTCGATCGGCCGGCCCTGCTCGTCCTCTCCGCGCATCCGGTGCAGCCAGGCCGCCAGCGCCAGGGCCAGCAACTCGATGCCCCCGCCGGCGGCAAGGCGGGCGCGGATGGGGTCCAGCAGCACGTTGAGCGGCGCGTCCGTGTTGACG
>JBBSIT010000070.1:0-11198 GCA_038231995.1 Acetobacterales bacterium
CACGCCGTCCAGCGCGCCACAGCTTACTGGAACGCGCACAAGCACCCGTTCGTCTGGGGCCGCCGGCGACGGCACCGAACCCCACGCCGCCTCGGGATCGCGGTCGCGCCGAATGTCACACTGATTTAGCGGATGGACCATTTAGGCGGAAATACAGGTCCTCGCGGAAGCGCCCGGCGCCCACCTCGACCGGCAGGTCCCGGTTGCTGGTGGCCAGGATGCGGACGTTGATCCGCACCGACGCGGCGCCGCCGAGGCGGTCGATCTCGCGCTCCTGGATCACCCGCAGCAGCTTGGCTTGCAGGCGGACGTCCATCTCGCTGATCTCGTCCAGTAGCAGGGTGCCCCCGTCGGCCGACTCGAACTTGCCGATGCGGCGGGCGACGGCGCCGCTGAACGCGCCGCGCTCGTGCCCGAACAGCTCGCTCTCCATCAGGCTCTCGGGGATGGCCGCGCAGTTGACCGCCACGAACGGTCCGGCGGCGCGGCGGCTGCGGCGGTGGATGTGCCGCGCCATGACCTCCTTGCCCGTCCCGCTCTCGCCGGTGATCAGCACCGAGGCTTCGGCGCCGGCGACTTGCTCAGCCCGGCGCACGGCGGCGAGCATCGCCGGGTCGCGCGCGATCATGGCGTGGCTGTCGCCCGAGGCGGCCTGCAGGATGGCGGCGATCAGGTCCGGGTCCGGCGGGAGCGGCAGGAACTCGCGCGCGCCGTCCCGGATGGCGCGCTCCGCCCCCGCGATGTCCGCGTCCGTGCCGCAGGCGACGACGGGGACGAGCATGCGCTCGGCCGAGATGGCGCGGACGAGCGCGCCGATATCGTGCGGCAGCTCGACCAGCAGCAGGTCCACGCGCGCATCAGCGCGCATGCGGACGAGCGCCGAGGCCGCGTCGTCAGCCTGGTCGAGCTTCGCGCCCCGGCTTGAGGCGATCCGCGCCGCCTTGCCCAGTTCGCCGCCGAGGGAGCCGATGATCAGGACGCGCATGGTTTGCTCCCGTCAGCTGGCGCGGTCGGCTTTGACGATCTCGGTCATCGTCACGCCCAGCCGGTTGTCGTCCACCATCACGACCTCGCCGCGGGCGACCAGCCTGTTGTTGACGTAGATATCGATAGCCTCGCCCAGCTTGCGGTCGAGCTCCACGACCGCGCCGCGGCCCAGCTTGAGAAGCTGGCTGACCTGCATCGTGGCCTTGCCGAGCACGGCGCTGACCGTCACGGGGATGTCGTAGACCGCCTCCAGCTCCCGCACGGTCCGCGGGCCGGATGCTTCCGGCGGGATCGCGATGCGGTCGGCCAGGTCGGCCAGGTCGAGTTTATTGGGCAAGTTCCGTCTCCTTGGGATCGGCCGGAGCGCGCAGCCCGGCGTTGTGCAGTATGGCGGCGTGTGGTGCGGCGGTGTGCAGCAAGGGGGCCTCGGCCAGGCCCAGTTCCGCGAGCGCCCGGAGCATCGCGGCCTGGATCGCGGCGCTGTCGCGCGTGAGCGCCCCTTCGTCCCAGGACGCGCGCAGGTCGCCGGGCAGCAGGGCGTCAGTCGGGATCAGGGTGATCCGGGCCGCCAGCTCCGGGTCGGCGAGCGCCAGCTCCTGCTGCACGCCGGGCAGGGTGTGGGGGTTGACCCGGACGACGGCGCGCGGCTCGCGCGCCAGCATGGGCAGGAGCTGCCGCATCAGGGCGCGGACCTCGACCTCCCCATGCCGGCTGCAGAGCGCGGGCAAGGCGCCGCCGAGCAGCGACAAGGCGGTGCGGGACAGCGCCTCCGCCGCGGCCTCCGCCAGATAGCGCGCCTCCTCGCGCGCCTCCGCCATGGTGGCGGCGAGGGCGGCCAATGCCTCGGCGCTGGCCTGCGCGGCGCTGGCCCGGCGATCCAGGAGCGCCCGCCGTTCGCCTTCCTCGCGGCCCTCGGCGCGCGCGGCGTCGAGCTCGGCCAGCGTGAAGGCCGGTTCGATGATCTCGGGCTCGGCCGCCGGTTCCGCCGGCAGCGGCGCGTCGGCCTCGTCGAAGTCCTCGGCGTACCGCACGCCGAGGATCGGGGCCGAGCCGGAGCGCAGGCCAGAGCGCACAAACGCCTCCATCAGTACACCATCTCGTCGCTCTTGCCCTCGCTGATCTCGATCTGCCCCTGCGCCGCCAGGTCCTTGGCGAGTGCGACGACCATCGCCTGCGCGTCGTCCACATCGCGCAGCTTGACCGGGCCGAGGGCCTCCATGTCGTCGCGCAGCATCTTGCCGGCGCGCTCGGACATGTTGCCGAGGAACAGCTCGCGGAGCTTCTCGGACGCGCCCTTCAGCGCGAGCGGCAGCTTGTCCTTCTCGATCGCCCGCAGCAGGACCTGCACGTTCGGGGGCGTGAGCCGGTGCAGGTCGTCGAACGTGAACATGAGGCCCTTGATGCGGTCGGCCGCCTCGCGGTTGCGCTCCTCCACCGCCGCGACGAACCGCGCCTCGGACTGGCGGTCGAGGTTGTTGAATATCTCCGCCATCAGCTCATGCGCGTCGCGCTACGTGCTGCGGGCCAGCGTGGACATGAACTCGGTGCGCAGCGTCTTCTCCACGCCGTCGAGCACGTCCCGCTGCACGCTCTCCATGCGCAGCATCCGCATCACGACCTCGATGCCGAAGCCGTCGGGCAGCAGGGAGAGCACGCGGGCCGCATGCTCGGGCCGGACTTTCGACAGGATTACCGCGACGGTCTGCGGGTATTCGTTCTTGAGATAGTTGGCGAGCACCGCCTCGTTCACGTTGCCCAGCTTGTCCCACACCGTCCGGCCGACCGGGCCGCGGATCTCCTCCATGATGTGCGCGGCGCGCTCGCGCGGCATGGCGCGCAGCAGCAGCCGCTCCGTCGCCTCGAAGCTGCCGACCAGGCCCGCCTGGCCGCCCAGGTTGTCCGTGAAGTCGCTGCAGAGCCGCTCCACGATCTCGGCCTTGATCGGGCCGAGCTGGGACATGGCGATCGAGACCTCGCGTATCTCGTGGTCCTGCATCATGCCGAACAGCTTGGTGCACTGCTCCTCGCCGAGCGCCAGCAGCAGGATCGCCGCCTTCTGCCGGCCGGTGGCGTCCGCGAGGTTCTGAAGCCCACTCATGACATCTCTTCCTGTGCGAGCCAGCCGCGCATGACGGCAACGGTCTCCTCGGGGTGCTTCTCGGCCAGGCTCGCGATCCGCTTGAGGGAGGACATCCGTATCGCTCCCTCGACGCTCGCGAGGTTGATCAAGCTGTCGTCCTCGATCGCGGCAACGTCGTCGTCGCGCTCCGCTCCGGCCAACCTCGTCCCTCCGGTTCCGGCCAGCGCCATCGCGGCGTCGCCCGTGCCCGCTCCAGGGCCGGCTACCTGCACTTTGTCCATCTTCGTCAGCCGGATCGCCATCGGGCGCAGGACCAGCAACAGGCCCAGCACGACCACCACCGCGATGATGCCGCTCTCGCCGAGGCGCATCATGTCGGGCTTGTCCAGGCTGCCGAACAGGCTGGTCCGGGACGCCTCCGCCGGCTCGTCCACGCTGGCGAACCGCATCGACACCACCTCGACCTTGTCGCCGCGCTGCTCGTTGAAGCCGACGGCGCTGCGGACCAGCGTCGCGATGCGCGCCAGCTCCTCCGGCGCCCGCTCCCGCCACGCCGGCGCCCCGTCCGCGCCGCGCTCCACCACGCCGTCCACCATCACGGCGAGGCTGACCCGGCGAATCTGCGGCTGCTCGTGCACCAGGGTGCGCACGGTCTTGCCGATCTCGTAGTTGGTGGTCTCCTCCTGGCGCTGCTCCTGCGTGCCGCCCTGCGCCTGCCCGGCATCCGCGTTGGGCAGGTTGTTCTGCACCGAGACGGTCTGGTTCGCCTCCGTCGTCTTGGAGTTGTTCGTGTTGCTCTGCTGGCTGCGCACGACCTGACCGTCCGGGTCGTAGCGCTCCTGCGTCTCGCGGATCTGGTCGTAATCCATGTCGACCGCCGCCTCCACCCGCACGCGGCCGGCGCCGAGGCTGCGCTCCAGCATCTCCTCCACCGCGCGGGCCAGGCGCAGCTCGGTCGAGCGGCGCAGCTCGTCCGCGCCCTGCGCGGCGGCACTCGGGCCGAGCGGCTCCCCCGCGCGGGCCAGCACGTTGCCGCGGCTGTCCACCACGGCGATGTTCTGCGGCCGCAAGCCCGGCACGGCGGCGGCCGTGAGGTTCAGCACGGCCTGCGTGCCCTCCCGGTCGAGCCGCCCGGCGCCGGCCATGGTCAGCACCACGCTGGCCTGCGCGTCCTGCTTGTCCCGCGCGAACGGCTCGCGCCGGCCCAGCACCAGGTGCACGCGGACGGCGCGGATGCCATTGATCATGCGGATGCTGCGGGACAGCTCGCCCTCGAGCGCGCGGGTCTGGTTGATGCCCTGCTGGAAGCCGCTCGCCGTCAGCCCGTCGGCCCGGTCAAAAATCTCATAGCCGATGCTCCCGCCAGAGGGCAGGCCCTCCTTGGCGAGCAGCAGCCGCGCGCGGGCGACCTGGTCGGCCGGGACCAGGATGCGGCTGCCGCCCGCCTGCATCTCGCGCGGGATGCGCGCCCGCTCCAGTTGGTCCACCACCTGGCCCGCCTCGCGCAGGTCGAGGTCGGCGTACAGCAGCGCCATGGGCTGCGAGCCGCTGCGCATGACCAATAGTCCCATCAGCGCCAGGACGCCCAGCGCCACCGCCGCCATCGCGCCCAGGCGCAGCGGCCCAAGCGCCTTCAGCCCAGCCAACACCGCGTTCATCGCCCGCCACCGAGGAGTCGTTGCGCCATGGAGGGAGAGTGGCGGCAGAGGCTTACCCCGGGGTTAACGGGGCGGCATTCTTTGCCGGGCAGAAATTACCGGGTGACGGACCGCACCGCGCTCATGTTGACCGACAGCGCCCCAAGCTGGAGCTGCATGCCGCTGTCGGTGCGCTGCACGCCCGTCGCGGTGGCGAGCACGCTGAACGGAAGCGCCTGCGCCGCGCCATCCGCCCCGGCCGTGGACACCGCGACTCGATAGGCGCCGTCCGGAAGCTGCCGCCCCGCGCTGTCCCGTCCGTCCCACTTCCAGGTGTTGGCGCCGGCCTTGCTGCCCACGTCGGCCTCGCGCACGGCGATGCCCGCCTCGTTCAGCACGCTGACATGCACCGGCTGGGGTGCCGCCGTGCTGAAGCTCAGCGCGGCCTGGCCAGCCTGCAGCGCCAGGCGGTCGGAGTCGATCTCGACCTGCTTGCCCATCATCGCCGAGGACTGCAGCACGGCGTTGCCCTAAGTCAGCTCGATGAGCTTGGTCAGGCTGCTGTTCTGGTTGATCTGCTGCTCCACGCTCGAGAACTGGACGAGCTGGCTGGTGAACTGGTTGGTGTCGAGCGGGCTGGTCGGGTCCTGGTTCTTCAGCTGCGTCATGAGCAGGCCGAGGAAGTCAGTCAGGTTGCCCGACAGCGCCTTGATGGCGGTGCCGCCGGCGGCGGCTGCGGCGGAGGCTGCAATAGCTGGGATCATCGGTCGGGTGCTCCTATGCGGTGATGTCGATGCCGGCGCGGCCCCACGCCGCGCGAGCATTCTGGTCTGTCTCGCCGGCGCCGGGATGGCGCCAGCCGCGGTTCGCCTCGCCGCGGCCGTGGCGGGCGCCTTGCCCGCCGAAGCCGCCCCAGCCGCCGCCTGCGCTCAGGTCCGGCTGCTGACCCGGCGCGCCTTGGTCCTGCTGGCTCAACTGGAACTGCACGGTCCGGCCCTCGGCGGGGATGCCGGCCTGGTCCAGCGCGCGGTGCAGCCCGGCCTGGTCGCGGACCAGCAGCAGGAGCGTCTCGGGCCGTTCCACCGTGAGTGCGATGGCCGCCGGGCCGCCCTCCGCGCGCTCGACCCGAACCTCGACCTGGCCGAGCTCGACGGGACTGAGCCGCACCACGATCTGCTGCACGCCGTTCGGCGCGGACGTGGAGACGAGGGCCGCGACGGCTGGCGCGACCTGCGCTGCGGGCGGCAGTGGCGCCGCTGGCGCAACGTCGGCCGGAGTGGTGGCCGCCTTGGCTGCCTGCGCCGGGGCGGCGTGCGGCGGGACCACTGAGAGGAGAGCGGCGTCGATCGCGCTCGGGATCAGGGGCGCTCCAGCATGCGGCGATCCGTCCGCCTTCAGCTCATCCGCCTTCTCGGACCTGGCATCGGCGGGCCGTGCACCGGACATGGTGGGAAGAAACGGGCCGGGAGCCGTCGGCGGTGTGTCGTCCGGCGGTGCGTCCTGCCCAGCGCCCGGCGCCGCGGCGCCGGGACCGGGCGGCGTCTGAGGCTTGCGCTGCGGCGCGAGCGGCTGCGTGAGCGGATCGCTGCTGGCTGCCGTCTCCGGCGCGGCGTCCGGCAGCGCGGCGTCGCCTGCTGCTTGCGCCGAGCTTGCGCCGGGCGCCGCATCGGAACGCGCGCCGCCGGGTAAGGTGTCCGTTGTTGCCGCCTGGAGTACGCTCTCGCCGGCCGTGCCCGGCTGCGGCGTCGGCGCCGGGGCTGCGAGGGGATCGTTGGGCAGGGCGTCGGCCTGGACCGCATCTGCGGCAGGCTCGTCCGGTCTGCTGGCGGTCTCTGCCGGCGCGGTCTCGGCAGGGTTGGGCGTGGCGGCCGCTGGCTGTGCGTCAGCATCGCCGGGCGGCTGCGGCGCCGGGGCGGGGGCCGAGCCGGCGGCGTGCGCGACGCCGGGAGACGGCGCGGCCTCGCTTTTCTCGGCTGCGGGCTTCGGTGGGGGGGCTCTCGGCGAAGGCGCGCCGGGCGCCGGCGCTGCGAGAGCCTGGGTCAACTGGCTGGAGAAGCCTGTCTCGGTGGATGGCCGCGCGCTGCCGGCGCGGGCTGAGGCGCCTGGGCGGGATGGCTCCGCTGCGGTCGGTACTGGGTTGGCGGCCGGCATGGGACCTCTCTGCGCGGAACGGGCGAGCTGCAGCGAGTGGTCCCGTTGCAAGCCGTGGGCCAGCGTCGCAAGCCGTGGGCCAGCCTTGCAGGACGCCACTGCAGGGGGGTGCCGGGGCTGCTGGGCAAGTCCTGCCCGGCTGATCGTGCCGCTGCCGAGCCGGCCGTCCCGGGCTGCCGGGCTGTTGCTGCGCCGCGGGGCGCCTGAATTAGCTGGCACGCTTCATGCAGCGCCGCGGCCAGACCATACCCAACCGCAGGAGGCCACGATGTCGCTGTTCGGCGCCATGAATACCGCGATCCGCGGGCTGAACGCCCAGTCCGCCGCGTTCAGCAACATCGGCGATAACGTCGCGAACAGCCAGACCATCGGCTTCAAGCGCGTGGACACCAGCTTCGCCAACTACCTGACGACCAGCAACGCCAAGATGAACGAGTCCGGCTCCGTGGTCGCGCGCCCGGAATACGTGAACGACGTGCAGGGCACGGTCGTGCAGACCGACAAGCCGCTGGCCATGGCGATCGCGGGACAGGGCTTCTTCGCCGTGAGCCGGCAGGTGGGCAATGCCGGCAGCGCGCCGGTGTTCAACCCGACGAAGGAATACACCCGCTCCGGCGATTTCGCGCTCAACAAGGACGGCTACGTCGTCAACGGGTTCGGCCAGTACCTGAACGGCTGGGGCGTCGACAGCGCGACCGGCGCCGTGGACCACTCGTCGATCGCGCCGATCCAGGTCAATCAGGGCGCCTACAACCCGGTCCCCACCAGCCAGTTGACCCTGTCCGCCAATCTTCCGGCGACGCCGACCCCGGGGACACCCATCGTCTCGCAGGTGCAGGTGTACGACAGCCTCGGCACCCTGCAGACGGTCCGGCTCAGCTGGACGCCGGCAGCCAGCGGGCCGGACGACTGGACCGTGGCGCTCGACTCGCCCGGCGGGAATCCCACCGCGCTCGGGAGCGCGCGCGTGCAGTTCGGCGCGGCGAGCGGCACGGCCGCTCCGGAGGGCACGGTCGGCCTCGTCACCGGAGCGGGCGGGTTGGTCACCGGCAGCAGCTTCACGCCGGGTCAGGACGCCACGCTGGGCTTCACGGCCGATTTCGGCAGGGGGCCGCAGACGATCAACGTCAACCTCGGCGCGTTCGGTCAGCCCAACGGGCTGACGCAGTTCGCGGGGACGGAGTTCAGCCTGCGGTCCATCACCCAGAACGGCGTGGCGCCCGGCAGCTTCAGCGGGCTGGCCACCAAATCCAACGGCGATCTCGTGGTGAACTACGACAACGGCCAGTCCCGCACCATCGCCCGCGTGCCGGTTACCACCTTCGCGGCGCCCAACGAGCTGCAGCGGCAGGACGGCCAGTCCTTCACCGCGACGCGGGAGGCCGGGTTGCCGCAGACGCAGGACGCGGGCGGCAACGGCGCCGGGCAGCTCGTCACGGGAGCGCTGGAGAACAGCAATGTCGATCTTGCCAAGGAGTTCACCAAGCTGATCGTCGCCCAGCGCGCCTACTCCGCCAACACCAAGATGGTCACCACGGAGGACGAGTTGCTGCAGCAGACCATAGACATGAAGCGTTAACTTCTTCGGTGCCATAAGACCCCATGTCACTCGACGGCGCCCTCTCTGTCGCTTCGTCCGGACTGGACAGCATCAACCGCCGGTTGGCGCTGCTGTCGCACAACGTGGCTAACGCCGGCACCCCAGGCTATGTGCGCCAGACGGCGGTCACATCGAGCGTCTCGGCGGACGGCCAGGGCATGGGTGTCCGCACCGGCCCGGCCCGGCGCGAGCTGGACGAGCGGCTGCAAGCCGAGGTGTTCCAGGCCGGCGCCGCCGCAGAGGCGCAGGACACGCGCAGCAAGGCCCTGTCCGCGATCGACGCGGTGGCGGGCACGCCGGGCAGCGGCCAGTCCCTGCCGGACCTGCTCGGCGAGTTGCGCAACAGCTTCTCCGCCCCCTCGGGCGACCCGGCGGACGCCACGCAGCAGCGCCAGGTGGTCCTCCAAGCCGGCGAGCTGGCGCGCGGCGTGCGGGCGCTCGCGGCGGCCGGCTCGGCGCAGCGGCAGGCGGCGCAGGACTCCGTGGTCGCCAACGTGGGCGAACTCAACTCGACGCTGAAGACGCTCGGCGACCTGTCGGACCGCATCGTGCGCGGCATGTCCCAGGGCAACAGCACCGCCGATCTCGAGAACACGCGGGACGCCGCGATGCAGCGCCTCTCCGGCCTCGTTGATGCGCGCTTCCTCCGTCAACCAAATGGCGACCTGCTGGCCCTCGCCGGCGGGCTCTCCCTGCCGTTGCGGGCCGATACCGGGCCGTTCGAGGTTGCGAACGGGACGGTCGGACCCAGCACGGGCGGACTGGCCACGCCGCGGGTCAGCCTGGGCGGCCTGGACGTCACGGCGCAGCTCTCCGGTGGCCGCATCGGCGCCAACCTGGCGCTGCGGGACCGCGAGCTGCCGACCATGCAGGCCGAGCTGGACGAGTTCGCCAACACCCTCGCCACGCGCTTCGACGCGCAAGGCCTCAAGCTGTTCACCGGCTATCCGCCGACCCCCATCGGCTCCGGGGTGCAGTCCGGTTATGTCGGTCTCGCCCAGGCGTTCCAGGTCAACCCGGCCGTGCTCGCGAACCCGACCCTGGTCCGCGACGGCACCCACGCGGCCGGCAGCTTCGTCCCGAACCCGGCGGGTGGCCCGGCGGGCTTCACCGGACTGATCCGCGGGGTGCTGGACGGGACCCTAGGCGCCAACCCGCCCGTGACCGCACAGACGGCCGGGCTTGGGCCGAACGGCAACTTGCAGGCGCGCTTCACCCCGCCCTCCACGCTGGCAGGCTTCGCGTCGTCGTTCAGCGCGGCGCAGGCGCAGGCGAGCGCGGACGCGACCGGCAGCCTGGACGTGGAGCGCAGCGCGCAAGCGTCCCTACAGGCCCGGCTCGATTCCGAGACCGGGGTGTCAGTGGATGCGGAGTTGACCCTGATGGTCCAGCTGCAGGGCGCTTACTCCGCCAACGCGCGCGTGATGGCCGCGACGCAGACCATGTGGTCCCAGCTTCTCGATGCGGTGAGGTAAGGCGATGATCGGTGCGCTCGGCGATGCTGGGCTGCTCTCCAGGCTCATCCAGGAGAACGCCGTCACGCGCCGGCAGACGGAGACGCTCGCGCAGCAGGCCTCCACCGAGCGGGTGTCGGAGACCTACGGCGGCCTCGGCGCCGCCGCCCACATATCGCTCAGCCTGCACCCGCAGGTCGCCGCCAGCGAGCGGTGGCAGGCGAACATCGACGCGGTGCAGGGCCGGATCGGCGCGACGCAATCGGCGCTGCAGAGCGTTAGCGCGATCGCCGCGGATTTCTACGCGCGCACGAGTTCGCTGGGCGGCCTCGACGCGGCCACCACGGTCGAATACGTCGCCTCCTCGGCCCGGGACGCGCTGAAGCAGGTCGCCGGGCTGCTCAACACCCAGGTGGGCGACGTCCACGTGTTCGCCGGGCAGGACACTGCCAACCCGCCGGTGCCGGACCCGAACGGCATCCTGACCTCCGGCTTCTTCGCCAACACGCAAACAGCCGTGGCGGGGCTCGCCGCCAACGGCGCAGCAGCCACGGCCGCTGCCACGCTCAGCATTGCTGGCGGCACTTCGCCGTTCTCCGCCACGCTCGGCGGCGTGCCGCCCATCGCGGTCGGCGAGGGCGAGCGCGTCGGCGTCGGGCTGCTCGCGGACCGCAACACGCTGGCGACCTCGGCGGGCGCGTCCACGACCGGGTCCTACATGCGCGACGTGATGCGCGCGCTCGCGACGCTCGGCTCGCTCAGCAGCGGGCAAGTCAGCGCCCCCGGGTTCGCCGGGCTGGTGGCGGACACCCGGAACGGGCTGCGCGGGGCGATCTCGGCGATGAGTTCCGAGGCCGGCTCGCTCGGGGATGTGGAGCGCAGCCTGGCAACGCGCCGGACCGGCCTTGGCGACCAGGCTCTGGCCCTGCGCGGGCAGCTATCCTCCATTGAGAATGTCGATCTGGCCAAGACCCTGACGCAACTGACGCAACGGCGCACTCAGCTCGAAGCGTCCTACCAGATCATTGCGGGGCTGAAGGACCTGTCGCTCACGAACTATCTGTAGCCATGAAGCGGCTTCACCCTGACTGAGCGCCCTCTTGCGTTCAGTCAGGGTGAGTAGCCGCGTGAAACAAAGACCAGAGCGGCTTCACCCTGACCAGGGCCATTCAGTTCTGATTACGCCGTGCCGAGGGCGAGCAGCTGGTCGAAGCTGACGGCGTTGGTGTAGAGCGCGAGGCTGACGTTCTGGACGTCCTTGGCGCGCAGGATGTTGAGGGCGACCGAGC
>JBBSIT010000071.1:0-11190 GCA_038231995.1 Acetobacterales bacterium
AGCCCGCGACGGTCGCGGCCGCCCGCGTCCGGTCCCGGGCCGATACCGCGATCAGCCGCAGCCCCTCCACGCCGCGGTCGAGCGAGTGCGCCACGTCGAGGCCGATCGCCCCCAGCCCGGCGATTGCGACTGTCCTCATTTCCCTCAGCTCCCGGTTGGCAGCAGCACGATCGCATGGGTGGTCCGGGCCATCCTGACCTCCGGCCGCATGCGATCCCTCCAGCTCAGACCGGATACGTCCGCGCCGTCAAACCCGGCGCGGTCCCGTGTTGCCTGCGATCGCGGCGACGGCCCTTGACAACGTCGTAACGGTATCCGTCAATGGTCGAAGACCAAATAATAGACGCAACTTTCTCCAGCGGCGGCGGTACAGAGATGACCATTCTCAGTCATGGCTTCAGGCTTGTCCTCGTGGCCGCCCTGGCGCTGGGAGCTGCGGCGGCCTCGGCCGAGACGATCACGGTCTATACGGCCTACGAGGAGGACGAGGCGGCGGCGTTCCTGAAGCTCGCCAAAGCCGACATGCCGGACCTCGACGTGCGGATGCTGCGCCTCTCGACCGGCGACCTCACGGCCCGCATCCTGGCCGAAGCGGCGAACCCGCAGCACGATGTCATCTGGGGGCAGGCGGTCACCAACCTGGTCGATCCGCGCATCCTCGCGACCTTGGAGGCGTACACGCCGAAGGGGATCGACAAGGTGCCGGCGCAGTTCCGCGACGCCGGCGGCAAGTGGTTCGCGGTGACGGGCTACATGGCGGCCTTCTGCGTCAACAACGAGCGGCTGAAGGCGAAGAACCTGCCGATGCCGACATCCTGGGCGGACCTCACGAAGCCCGCTTTCAAGGGCGAGGTCGTCATGCCGAACCCGGCGAGTTCCGGGACGGGCTACATCCAGATCGCCGCGATCCTGCAGCTGAAGGGGGAGCAGGCGGGCTGGGAGGAGCTGAGGGCGCTGGACAAGAACATCGCCCAGTACATCAAGTCCGGCTCGCGGCCGTGCAACGCGGCGAGCGCGGGCGAATACGCGGTCGGCGCCTCCTTCGCGCTCCGGGCGATCAAGAACGTGGCCGAGGGTTATCCGATCACGATGGTGATCCCCTCGGAGGGCGCCGGGAACGAGCTTGAAGGGAACGCGCTCGTGGCCTCGTCCAAGAAGAAAGACGCGGCTAAGCGCTTCCTTGACTGGACGCTGAGCGACAAGGCGGTCAGCGAATACTATAACTGGAAGGAGATCGTGACCGTCTCGGGCGGCGCGATGCCGGAGAAGTTCAGGAAGGCCGGCATGCCGGCGGACGTCGCCTCGGTCATGTTCCCGATGGATTTTGCCGCCGCCGCCAGGGACCGGGCGGCGATCCTCGCGCGCTGGCAGAAGGAGTTCGAGCGCTGAGCCTCGGAGCGGGCCGCCTGGCGCGATGACGCTCTCCATCCAGGGCGTGACGAAGCGCTTCGGCCCCATGATCGCGCTGGACAGCATCTCGCTGGAGATCGGCGCCGGCGAGTTCGTGTGTTTCCTCGGGCCGTCCGGCTGCGGCAAGACGACGCTGCTGCGCATCGTGGCCGGGCTGGAGGCCGCTAACGAAGGCCGCGTCGTGCTGGACGGAAGCGACCTCGCCGCCGTGCCGGCCCGGCATCGCCGCTTCGGCATGGTGTTCCAGTCCTACTCGCTGTTCCCGAACATGAGCGCCCGGCGCAACATCGGCTACGGGCTCGAATGCCGGCGCCGGTCGCGCGCCGAGATCGCGGAGCGGGCCGACGCCATGCTCCGGCTCGTGCACCTCGCCGACCATGCCGACAAGCTCCCATCGCAGCTCTCGGGCGGGCAGCAGCAGCGCGTCGCCCTCGCGCGCGCTCTCGCCATCGATCCCTCGCTGCTCCTGCTCGACGAACCGCTCTCGGCGCTCGACGCCAAAGTGCGGGAGGAGCTGCAGGTCGAGATCCGCGCGCTGCAGCGCCGGCTCGGCGTCACCACCATCATGGTGACGCACGACCAGGAGGAGGCGCTTGCCATGGCCGACAAGGTCGTGGTGCTGCATGACGGCCGGGTCGAGCAGGTCGGGACGCCGGCCGAGCTGTACGGACGGCCCGCGACTCCGTTCGTCGCCGGATTCATCGGGCGCATGAACATGCTGCGGAGCGCGCCCACGGCCAAAGGCGGCTGCAGCTTCGCGGGCCGCGCGCTCCGGGTGGCGGCCGGGGCGGGAGCGACGCTCGGGATACGGCCGGAGGAGATCGTGCTCTGCGATCCGGACGAGGCCGGCGAGAACCGGCTGACCGGCACCGTGCGGGACAGCCTGTACCTCGGCACCCGCATCCGGGTCACCATCGTGCCGGACGGGGCGGCGGATGGCGAGATGATCCTGGTCGAGACGCCCGGCAACGCTGCAACGGCAGCCGCCGGGTCCCGGGTCGGGATGCACCTGCCGGCGGAATCGCTGCGCGTCCTGCAATGAGTGCTGCCGCGATGAGCCAGGCCGACGCGGCTCCGCGAAAGCGGGACTTCGAGCGACCGACTGCCTGGCTCATCTCGCTGATGGTCGCCGTGCCGCTCGTCCTCTTCTTCCTCTGGCCGCTCGCGACGATCCTCGGGCGTTCGCTCTCGACGCCGGACGGCATCGGGCTCGCCAACTTCGCGGCCGTCCTGGATTCCCGCCGCTTCGGCAACCTCCTGCGCAACACTGCCGTCATGGCGGGCCTGTCGACCGCGATCACGGTCGTGCTCGGCTTCCTCTACGCCTACGCGCTGCAGCGCACGCGCGCGCCGATGCGCCCGTTGCTGCGCATGATCGCGTTGGCGCCGCTGTTCGCGCCCTCCATGGTGCAGGGGCAGGGATTGCTGCTCCTGCTCGGTCGCAACGGCTTGCTCAACCGCTCCCTCGGGCTCGGGATCGACATTTACGGCTTCCCCGGCCTGATCGTCGCGAACCTGCTCTATGCCTTTCCCTACGCGTTCCTGATCCTCTCGGCAGCGCTCGCGGTCGCGGACCAGCGGCTGTATGAGGGGGCGGAGACGCTGGGCGCCGGGCCGTGGCGGATGTTCCGCGACGTGACGCTGCCCGGCGCGCGCTACGGCATCGCGGCCGCCAGTTTCGTGACCTTCACGCTTATCATCACGGATTTCGGCAACCCGATGGTGATCGGCGGCGACTACAGCGTGCTCGCGACCGAGGTGTACAACCAGGTCATCGGCCAGGCGCAATTCGAGCGGGGCGCCGTCATCGGCATCGTGCTCCTGGTGCCGGCCGCCATCGCCAAATGGGTCGAGAAGCGCGTCCTGCCCCGGCAGCACGCGCTCGTGTCCGAGCACTCGAAGCCGCTCGTCGTCACGTCCGCGCCGCTCAGGGACGGGCTGTTCGGCCTCTATGCGGCTGTGGTCGCGGCAATCATCGCGGCCGTCGTGCTGATCGTCGTGGCGGCGAGCTTCGTGACGCTCTGGCCCTACAACATGGCCCCCACGCTCAAGCACTACGCCTTCGACGTGCAGAACGGGATGGAGCCGCTGTGGAACTCCATCATCGTCAGCCTGGCTGCCGCCCTCGCGGGCGTCGCGGCGACCACACTCGCGGCCGTGGTGGCGCACAAGTTCCGCACGGCGCTCGCGGGGCCGATCTCCTTCGTGGCGATCCTGCCCTCCGCCGTGCCCGGCATGGTGCTCGGCCTCGGCTATATCCTGACCTTCAACAATCCCGGCAACCCGCTGAACGCGCTCTATGGCACGTTGACGCTCATCGTCGTCCTCACGGTCTATTACAACCACGCCCACGGCTTCCTGCTCGCCTCGACGAGCCTGCGCCAGATCTCCGGCAGCTTCGACGAGGCGGCGACGACCTTGGGGGCGGGCGCGGTCCGGGCGCTGCGGACGATCACGCTGCCGCTGCTCTGGCCGACCATGCTCGGCATCGGCGTGTTCTACTTCATGCGCAGCATGGTCTCGCTATCGGCCGTGATCTTCCTCGTCACGCCGGCCACCCAGGTCGCGTCGGTCTCGGTGCTGCAACTGACCGACCGGGGCGCCTACAACCAAGCCGCCGCGTTCTCGACCTGCATCATGGCGATCGTGCTCGCGGCGATGCTCGGCGTGCAGCTCGTGATGCGGCTCGCGGGCATCCGCGGCGTGGCGATCATCCGGTGAGCGCCTCCCCGAACAGGGCGGCCTCCAGCCCGGCGATGCTGTCCAGGCAGAGATCGGCCAGTCCGGCCAGCGTCTCGCGCGTGCCGGTCCCGGTGAGGACGCCGACCATCAGCCCGGCACCGGCCGAGCGGCCCATCGCCATGTCGTGCCGGTTGTCGCCGACGACCGCGACCTCCTCCGGCGCGAG
The DNA here is from genome assembly GCA_038231995.1 of Acetobacterales bacterium. Taxonomy (GTDB): domain Bacteria; phylum Pseudomonadota; class Alphaproteobacteria; order Acetobacterales; family Acetobacteraceae; genus JBBSIT01. Next base: position 4,319 of record JBBSIT010000071.1, read on the forward strand.
GCCGGTCTCGCGGCAGAAGCCCTGCACCATGCCGGGTCCGGGCTTGGTCCCGTGACCGCTGTCGTAGCCGGCGACGTAATCGACGAGGCCGTCGATGCCGAAGCGCGCGGCCGTCGCCCGGATCGCCGCCTCGTTGTCGCTCGATGCGATGCCGAGCCGCAGGCCGCGGCCGCGCAGCCGTCCGAACAGGCGAGCGAGGTCCGTCACCGGCACCACCGTCTGGGCCGCCGCGCGGAACAGCGCATCGAGATCGGCCGTGAGCGCCGCCGCCGCCATCGGCGCGCCGGCCTGCACCCAGGCGGACGCGATCTCGGCCGTGTTGCCGGCGGCCAGCACGCTGTCGGCGAGGACCGACCCGCCGTGCCGGTCGGCGCCGCCGACCGCGAGCAGCCGCACGGCGAGGCCGGGGTCGCCGCGCGACGCGATCGCGGCGGCGCGGGCGTTGATCGGCGTCCAGCTCGCGGCATAGTCGAGCAGCGTGCCGTCCTTGTCGAAGAGGATTCCCTTGATTACCAAGTTCGCGATGTCCCGCTGACGCACTCGCGATCCGTTGTGCGAGTCAGGGTCGGAAATGCAAGGGCGACCGGACATTGAGTCAGTGACGACCTCGGACACATTCGACTACGTGATCGTCGGCGCGGGGTCCGCCGGCTGCGTCCTGGCTGACCGTTTGAGCGCGGACGGCCGCCACCGCGTCTGCGTGCTGGAGTTCGGCGGCTCGGACCGCTCGGTGCTGATCCAGATGCCGGCCGCGCTCTCCATCCCGCTCAACATGCCCAAGTACAGCTGGGCCTATAAGACGGAGCCCGAGCCGCATCTCGGCGGGCGGCGCATCACCTGCCCGCGCGGCAAGGTGCTGGGCGGGTCGTCCTCGATCAACGGCCTCGTCTATGTCCGCGGCAACCCGCTCGATTTCGACGGCTGGGAGGCGCTGGGCGCGGCCGGCTGGGGCTACCGCCACGTCCTGCCCTATTTCCGCCGGGCCGAGGGCCCCCAGGAGGGCGGGGATGAGTGGCGCGGCGGCGACGGCCCGCTGGCCACCCGCTACGGCCCGATGACGAACCCGCTCTACGCCGCCTTCGTCGAGGCGGCCGGGCAGGCGGGCTACCCGGCGACGGACGACATCAACGGCGCGGTCCAGGAAGGCTTCGGCCGCATGGACATGACCGTGAAGGACGGGGTGCGCTGGTCGGCCGCGAACGCCTATCTCCGGCCGGCGATGAAGCGGCCCAACCTGGATGTCCGCACCCATGCGCGCGCGACCCGGATCATCTTCGAGGGCCGGCGCGCCGTCGGAGTCCGCTACCTCCACGGCGACGTTGAGCACGAAGTCCGGGCGCGCGGGGAGGTGATCCTGGCCGGCGGACCGATCAACTCGCCGCAGCTCCTCAAGCTGTCGGGCATCGGCCCGGCGCAGGAACTCGCCTCCCACGGCATCGAGACCGTGCTCGACAAGCCCGGCGTCGGCGAGAACCTGCAGGACCACACCGAGCTGTATTTCCAGCTCGCCTGCGAGCAGCCGATCACGCTCTACTCCTATACCGGGCTCGCCGGCCGCGCCTATATCGGCGCGCGCTGGCTCGCGAGGAAAGACGGGCTTGGCGCCTCCAACCACTTCGAGAGCTGCGGCTTCATCCGCTCGCGCGCGGGCCTGACCCATCCCGACATCCAGTTCCACTTCCTGCCGCTCGCCGTGACCTATGACGGCAAGAAGCTCGCCTCCGAGCATGGCTTCCAGGCCCATGTCGGCCCCATGCGCTCCAAGAGCCGCGGCAGCGTCCGCCTCGCCTCCGCCGACCCGCGCGAGGCGCCGGCGATCCGCTTCAACTACATGAGCCACCCGGATGACTGGACCGAGATCCGCGCCTGCGTCCGGCTCACCCGCGAGATCTTCGCCCAAGCAGCCTTCGACCCCTATCGCGGACGCGAGATCCAGCCCGGCGCCGACGTGACGTCGGACGAGGCGATCGACGCCTTCGTGCGGGACAAGCTGGAGAGCGCCTACCACCCCGCCGGCACCTGCCGGATGGGCGACCCGGCCGACCCCATGACGGTGGTCGATCCGGAGGCGCGCGTGGTCGGCCTCGACGCCCTGCGCGTCGTGGACAGCTCCATCATGCCGACGCTCACGACCGGCAACCTGAACGCGCCTACGATCATGATCGGCGAGAAGGCGTCGGACTACATCCTCGGCCGCGCGCCGCTCCCGGCCTCGAATGCGTCCTACGCCAATCCGGAACGCCGCGCCGGCGCGCAGAGATGAGCGGCGGCGCGCACGGGTCCCGTCAGTCCGCGATCTCCCGCACCTGCCCCGGGTCGAGCCGCAGCGAGACCGCGGCGCCGGCCGGCAGCGTGGGCACGCTGGCGCGGTTGAGCACGTCCACCTTCAGCTCGATCCCATTCGCCAGGACGAGATAGCGCAGCACCGGCCCCTGGATGCGCAACTCGGCGACGACAGCCGCTGCGACGAGGCCGTGCCCTTCCGCCGCGTCGGCCTCGCGCAGGTCGATGGCCTCCGGATGGATCGCCCAGGCCTGCGCGGTGCGGACGCCGAACACCTGGGCGACGGCGCCGGGCTCCAGCAGGTTGAAGTCGCCGATGAACCCGGCCACGAACCGCGTCGCCGGCCGGTCGTACACCTCCCGCGCGGAGGCGGCCTGCACGATGCGCCCGGTGGACATGACCGCGACCTGATCGCCCAGGACCAGCGCCTCCTCCTGGTCATGCGTCACCAGGATGCCCGTGAACCCGGTGTCCCGCTGCAGCCGCTTCAGCTCGTCGCGGAGGCGCTTGCGTATCTGCGCGTCCAGCGCCGAGAGCGGTTCGTCGAGCAGCAGCAGCCGCGGCTCCAGCACCAGGGCGCGGGCCAGGGCGACGCGCTGCTTCTGCCCGCCGGAGAGCGCGTCCGGCCGAGCATCGGCGCGAGCGCCCAGCTCCATCATCGACAGGGCGCCGTCCACCTTGTCCTGGATCTGCCCGCGCGACAGGCGCTTCTGCTGCAGACCAAAGGCCAGGTTCTGCCGCACCGTCATGTTCGGGAACAGCGCGTAGTGCTGGAACGTCATGGCGATGCCCCGCGCCTCTGGCGGCAGCGCCGTCACGTCCTGGCCGGCGATATGCAGCCGACCCCCATCCGGGCGCACCAGGCCGGCGATGGCGCGCAGCAGCGTCGTCTTGCCGCAGCCGGAGGGGCCAAGCAGGATGCACATGCTGCCCTGTGCGACATCGAGGTCCACATCCGCGAACACCTGGGTCGGACCGTATGACTTGGCGAAGCCGCGCAGCTCCACGAAGCTCATGCCGCCGCTTTCCGCCCGCGCAGCACGGACAGCGCCACGATGGTCGCCAGCCACATGGCGGCAAAGTAGATCACGATGATGACCGCCGTGACCTGCCCGACTTTCTGCCGTTGCCCGAACAGGTAGACGGCCAAGGTGCGGAAACCGCCGCCGACCAGCATGTTGGCGAACACGAACTCGGCGAACGCGAGCGCGAACACCATCGACAGCCCGACGAGCAGGCCGGGCTTCACGCAGGGCAGGATCACCCGGCGCGCGATCACGAGATCGGACGCGCCCACCAGGTGCCCGGCGTCCAGCAGCTCCTGCACCGGCAGGGCGCGCAGGTTGTTCTTCAACGGCAAGTACAGCAGCGGGAAGGCGATCGGCAGGTAGCCCAGCAGCAGGATCCACGGCGTGCCGATCAGCACCAGCGGCTCCGCCGCGTAGATCTGCAGCAGCCCCACTACCAGCACCACCTGCGGCAGCGCGTAGGGCAGCACGACGAGGCGCTCCATCCAGCGGTCGAGCCACGGCAGGTAGCAGTGCGCGGCCAGCACCGCGGGCACGGAGATGAGCAATTGCAGCGCCACCGAGCCGGCCGCGATCAGCAGCGACCGCCCGAGCGCTGACTGGAACTCCGGCTCGGACAGCACGACGGCGAACCAGTGCAGCGTCACGCCGCTCGGCGCCAGGCCGGAATACCAGTCGGTGGAGACGGCGCTGACGCCCACGGCCACCACCGGCAGCAGCAGCAGCGCCGAGACGACGCCGATCAGCAGCCGGTCGGGCCAGGCGGCCGCAGCGGCGGCGTCAGCCACGGGGCACGCGCCGCAGCAGAAGCTGATCCACCAGGATGGGCGCCAGCAGCACCAGCACCAGCAGGACTGCGAGCGCGTTGGCCAGGTTGGGATCGGTGAACACGTCGCCGGCCACCAGCTCGCCGATGCGGATCGTGACTAGGTTGGCGCCGCCGCCGATCAGGGCGTAGGCGGTGGCGTAGGTGCCCATGGCGTTGGCGAACAGCAGGATGAACGTGCCGATCAGGCTGGGCGCCAGCACCGGCAGCCCGATTTTCAACCAGAAGGTCAGCCGCGACGCGCCCATCAGCCGCGCCTGCTCCGACAGGTCCTGCGTCAGCGCGCCCAGGCTGGGGAACAGCACCAGGACGGTGAACGGCACCTGGAAATAGGCATAGACCAGCATCAGCCCTTGCAGGGAATAGATGTTGAAGTCCTGCACCAGTCCCGACCGCACCAGCAGCAGGGTGACCACGCCGTTCACGCCGGCCAGGATGGTGAACGCGAGCGCCAGCGGCACGCCGACGAAGTTGGACGCGACGTTGAACAGCGTCAGGAATCGCCGCTGCACTGGGGCGGACCGGCGGTGCAGCGCCAGGGCCAGCGGCAGGCCCACGGCCATGCCGACCGCGCTCGTGACGACCGAGATGTAGATGCTGGTGCTGAACGCCCCGCGGTAGAACCGGCTGCCCAGCAGGCTGGCGTAGTTGCCGAGCGACCATTCGCCGCCGGTGACGATGCTGCCGACGAGCACCGAGCCGACCGGCAGCGCCTGGAACAGCAGCACCACCAGCAGGAACGGCGCGGCCCACAGCGCGACCAGGCGGCGGCTCAAGACCCGAGCAGCCCCGGGTTCGCCGTCATGCCGTGGCCGCGCAGGCCCAGCAGCTCGCACACGCTGCCGGCGATCTCGGTCTGGCGCAGCTCGACGCGATCGGCCGGGGCGGGTCCGCCGAACAGGTAGAACGGCACCAGCGTCTCGTCCGGGCCGGGGCCGCCATGGGTGCGGTCGTCGCTCATGCCGTGGTCGCTGGTGACGATGACGATGTGCCCGGCCTCAAGCCAGCCCAGCATGTGCCGGGCCAGCAGGTCGTCCGCCTTGCGGGCAGCGGCGCGATACTGCGGGGAGCTGCCTCCATGCAGGTGCCCGGCGTGGTCGGTGCCCATCGGATGCACCAGCAGGAAGTCGGGCGCGTGCTGCCGGCGCAGGGCCTCGGCATCGGCGAACAGGTGGTCGTCGGGGTAGTCGTCCCGCCAGTAGAACATGCCGTGCTGGATGGCCAGCGCGTCGTCATGGGTGATGCGGTGCGCTGTCTCGAACGGCGCGCGGTTGTACAGCTCAGAGTACCAATGATAGCACGCCGCCGCCGTGACCTTGCCCTCCCGGCGGCACGGGTCGAACACGCTGGGATGGCGCGAGCGGCGCACCGTCGCGTTGCTGGTGATGCCGCTCCGCACCGGCGGCACGCCCGTCATCAGCGTCTCGTAGAGCGGGCGCGACAGGCTGGGCAGCTCGGCCGTGACGGGGATGCACTGGCGGCCGGCGGCGGCGGCCTCGGCCTGCACGTAGCCGAGGCAAATGCTGGCCGCGTCCAGCCGCAATCCGTCGATCAGCACGAAGATCAGGCGCGGCACGCCTACATCTCGGTCAGCACGCGTTCCTGCCACAAGGCCGGGACCCGGCGGGCGCCCTCGCTCCAGAGCTGCGGGTCCACAGGGCGGGCCTTGGCGTACTGGCTGGCGGGCAGCAGCTTCGCGCGGGCGCTCTCGGGCAAGGTCAGGTGGTCCACCCGGATCGGGCGGGCGTAGCCGTCGGCCAGGTTCACCTGGCCCTCGTCGCTGAAGATGAACTCGCGCACCAGCATCGCCGCGTTGGGATTCTTGGCATACCGGTTGATGATCGTCGTGTAGCCGCTGGTGACGGAGCCGTCCGCGGGGATGACGACGTTGAACCGGTCCCCGCCCACCTTGTCGCGGTAGTTCAGGCCGTTGAAGTCCCACACCAGGCCCACCTGGATCTCGCCGCGGGCCATGTTGGCGGGCAGGACGGAGATGGTCAGCAGGCGCTTCTGCTTGGCCAGCTTGGCGAACAGCTCCATCGCCGGGTCGACCCGGCGCTCACCCCCGCCCATCGCGATGGCGCAGGCGAGCACCGCGGCGTTGGACTGCGCGGCCTTGCCCACGTCCCCGGTCGCGACCTTGTACGTGCCGTTCGACAGGTCCGCCCAAGAGCGCGGCGGGTTCGGGATGTCCTTCGCCACCACGAAGGCGATGGTGCCGGTGTAGGCCAGCGCCCAACGTCCCTCGGCGTCCTTGGCCCAGGCGGGGATCTGGTCCCATGTCGTCGGCTTGTACGGGGCGGCGAGGCCGCGTTCCGCCGCGATGGCGCCGAACTCGAACCCGACATCGCCGATATCGGCCGAGGCGTTGGCGCGCTCGGCGGCGAACTTCGCGAGCTCTTCGGCGCTGCTCATGTCGGTGTCGGTGTGCTTCAGGCCGTATCTCTCGCCGACCGCCTTCCAGGTGGCGGCCCAGTTCGCCCAGTCATCCGGCATCCCGACGCTGTTGATCACGCCCTCCTTACGCGCCTTCTCCACCAGGTCATCCGGTGGTGCGGCGGCAGCGCGGCCGAAATCGGCGAGCAGGGCGCCAGCACTGAGCGCGCCACGGCGTGTGATCTCTCTCATGGGGAACTCCCGGAAATAGGGGGTCGAGGCTGCCGGGTATCATGTCAGGATGTCAACGATGGTTTGATGACGGCAATGCCGCGGGCCGGTCGCTCTCATCCTTCAGC